>CACLNK010000001.1 GCA_902608305.1 uncultured Pelagibacteraceae bacterium
TCCCCATTTCATTGACTTCTTCCAAGAAGCTTTGTCAAGAATTAACGGTATGTTTTCATTTAATAAGTCATAAATATTAATTATCTTTGGTGGTCTTTTTGCAAAATAAAATATTCCTTTATCATTTTCCTTTTGATAGAGATCTTTTTTTTGAAAATTATTAGACTTTAGAAATCCATCTAAAGCTTTTTCTGGTGCATCAGCTTTTGGTCCTCTTATTTCTTCTTCTTTTTGATGAATTTCTGGCTTTATTCCATCAAATAAAATTAAAAGTCTATTTGGTGTAGAAAAAGACAAATCTTTACTAAATCTAATATTTTTTTTTTCAAAAAAATCTTTAAAATTTTGCAAGAGGCTTTTTCTTACATTTTTTTGTAAATTAGCTGGAATTTCTTCACTAAATAGTTCTAAAAAAAATTCTGACATTTTAAGATTGGCTAACATGCCAAATCGAACCTACTTTTTTCGTAAGTTCACGTATCTTAGATATATACTCTGCTCGTTGAGCTACACTTATAACTCCTCTTGCATCTAAAATATTAAAAATATGACTTGCCTTTAAACATTGATCATAAGCTGGTAAGGAAAGATTTTTATCCAATAAAGATTTTGTCTCATCTTCTAACATATCAAAAATTTTAAAAAGGTTTTCGGTATTTGCATGTTCGAAATTATAAGCTGAAAATTCTTTTTCTGCCTGATGGAATACTTCTCGATATTTTATTCCTTCATCGTTCCAATTTAAATCAAACACATTTTTTTTTCCTTGAGTGAACATACATATTCTTTCTAAACCGTATGTTAGTTCGACAGAAACTGGTTTGCATTCAATTCCTGTCATTTGTTGAAAGTATGTAAATTGAGTAATTTCCATTCCATCACACCAA
Organism: uncultured Pelagibacteraceae bacterium; assembly: GCA_902608305.1. Classification (GTDB taxonomy): domain Bacteria; phylum Pseudomonadota; class Alphaproteobacteria; order Pelagibacterales; family Pelagibacteraceae; genus Pelagibacter. Next base: position 888 of record CACLNK010000001.1, read on the forward strand.
ACCTCCCAGCCAAGGCCAGCTGCTCCTAATGTTGGACTTTCCCAATCATCTTCAACAAATCTAATGTCATGGTCTAAATGATTAATTCCAATTGATTTTAAACTATTTAAATAAATTTTTTTAATATTTTTTGGAGAAGGTTTTATTAAAACTTGAAATTGATAATAGTGTTGAAGACGGTTAGGATTCTCGCCATATCTGCCATCTTTAGGTCTTCTTGATGGTTGAACGTAGGCTGTCTTCCAAGGCTTCGGCCCGAGAGATCTTAGTGTCGTAGCTGGATGAAAAGTACCAGCGCCAACTTCCATATCATAAGGTTGTAAAATCACACATCCCTGTTTACTCCAGTATTTTTGAAGATTTAAAATTGTATCTTGAAAAGATTGCAACTTTGGTTTTATATTTTTTTTTTTCTTGAATTTTTTAATTTTTTTTTTTTTAGAAACCATATCTCTGCCAAATAGATCTTTCCTCTAAAATACTAACAAATTGATCGAGTTGGCTATTATTTGAAGCAGAAAGCTTTTTACTTAACCAACCTTTTGATTTTTCAAATTTTTTAATAACTACATTCTCTCCAAACTTTTCTTTTAAAACTTCGTTTGCATTTCCAATGCCATCTACTAAACCAAGCTCTTTGGATTTTCTCCCTGACCAAAATTCTCCAGAGAATAATTCAATTCCAGAACTTTTATTAAGCTTTGCTCCTCTACTGTCTTCTACAACTTTGATAAAATCTTTGTGTAAATCAAGCTGAATATTTTTTAGTCTATCAATATCCTCCTTTTTTTCTTCAAGAAATGGATCTAAAGTGCTTTTATTTTTTCCTGCTGTATAAACTCTTCTGTCTACGCCAACTTTTTTAATTAAATCTTTAAAACCAAATGATGAATAAATAACTCCTATAGATCCAACTATTGAACTTGAATTTGCATAAATTTCATCCCCAGCACACGCAATTAAATAACCGCCTGAAGCAGCTACATCTTCTGCAAAAACTATGACTTTTACTTTTTTTTTTTTCGATTGTTGACGAATAAATTTATACAGTAAATGAGACTGGACAGGTGAACCTCCTGGTGAATTAATTGATATTGCAACTGCACTAATTTTTTTCAAAGAAAAAGCCTTTTTGATAATTTCTTCTTGGCTCGCAAAATCAATTCCTTGTTTAAATTTACCAACATTTCCAATAACCCCATTAAGTTTTATATGAGAAATAATTTTTTTTTTTTTAAAAAAAGAAAACATGAATTACACTTATAGAGTTTTTTGTTTAATATAAAGTCTACTTATAGTTGAAGATTTAGGTGCGTCAATTGATATGTAATAATAATTATGCAATTATATTACCTTCGGCTTATGGGATCAGTAATTCAGCTAAAAAAACAAATAAACAATTCATATTCGGATCTAAAAAATTCTGTTGAAGATAAATTGGTTTTGGTTGAAGAAAAAATTAAAAATAAACTGACTAGTGAGGTTGATCTAGTTCAAAAAATATCTGACTACCATTTGAAAACTGGTGGAAAAAGACTAAGAGCTTTACTGACTCTAGGATCATCAAAACTTTGTGGTTATTTAAAAGGTGGAAGAGATATCAATCTAGCTGCCTGTATTGAGATGATACATGGAGCAACTCTGATGCATGACGATGTCATAGATAATAGTGATATACGAAGGGGAGAAAAAACAATAAATACAATTTGGGGAAATCAATCATCAATTTTAGCAGGAGATTATTTGTTAAGTAGATGTTTTGAAATGATGGTTGAAGATGGTAATTTAGAAATTTTGAAACTTCTATCTTCAACTTCAGCTAAAATTGCTCAAGGAGAAATACTTCAATTACAACATAAAGGTGAAATTGATATGTTAGAAGAAATCTATTTAAAAATTATAACTTCTAAAACAGCTGTTTTATTTTCTGCTGCTGCCAAAGTAGGAGCTATCTTGTCTGAAAGAAATAATAAAGAAAAAGAAGCGTTAGAATTTTATGGTAAAAATTTGGGTCTAACTTTTCAAATTGCCGATGACACGTTGGACTATAATTCAGAAATTAATTTATTTGGGAAAAAAGTAGGAAATGATTTTTATGAAGGAAAAATTACATTGCCAATTATACTTTTATTTCAACAAGCAAATGATTCGGAAAAAAAACAGTTAAAAAATATTTTTAAACAAAACATAAGATCTACATATGATTTGTCTTATATATTAAAGCTTATATCAAAATATAAAATTATTTCCAAGTGTTACAAGAAAGCAGAACATTTTATAAATCTTGCTTCAAATTCTTTAAGTATTTTTAAAAACTCTAAAGAAAAAAAAAATTTAGAAAATTTAACTTCTTTTAGTCTTGAAAGATCTTTTTAAGGATTTAATAAAAACTTATTCCAATTACCATTGTTATCTTTAGAGTATTTAAGTCGCTCATGAATTCGATTATCAGTATGTAGCCAAAATTCAATTTCTTTTGGCATTAAGATCCAGCCAGACCAATAATCTGGTCTTGGAACATTTTTTTCATCATTATATTTTTTTTTATATTTGTTCATTAAATTAATTAATTCATCTCTGCTTTGCAAAACTGTACTTTGTTTTGATGCCCATGCTCCAATACGAGCGCCGTAGGGTCTAGTATTATAATACTCGTCTGCATCTTTATCTGAAACTTGTGAAATGTGTCCACTAATTCTAATTTGTCTTAACAAACTTTTCCAATAAAAACACATTTCTGCTTTTGGGTTTTCTTTTAAAGATAAACTTTTTTTACTATTCAAATTTGTATAAAAAACAAATCCATTTTTGCTAAAACCTTTAAGTAAAACCATTCTCACAGAAGGAAAACCTTTCTTGTCTGAAGTTGCTAAAGAAAGAGCATTTGGATCATTTGGTTCAGTTTCTTTTGCTTTATTCATCCATTTTTTAAACAATTCAATTGGATCATTTGTGTCTAAAAAGCAATTATCTAGCCCTAGTGAGTTTTTTTGATTCATAATTTTAACAAAATAATCTATATAATATAAATTAATGTCATTTAATACTTTTGGAAAGATATTTCGTTTCACAACATGGGGAGAATCACATGGTCCCGCTATAGGATGTGTAGTGGATGGATGTCCTCCAAATATCAATATAAAAGAACAGGATATTCAAATAGAGCTAAATAAAAGAAAACCTGGTCAATCTAAATTTACATCTCAACGTAAAGAGGATGATAAAGTTCAGATTTTATCAGGATTGTTTGAAGGCAAAACAACTGGAACTCCTATTTCTTTAATAATTTACAATAAAGATGCAAGATCAAGGGATTATGAGACAATTAAAAATAAATTTAGACCAGGACACGCTGATTTTACGTATTTAAAAAAATATGGCATTAGAGATTATCGAGGAGGGGGAAGACAGTCAGCACGTGAAACTGCCTCAAGAGTTGCCGCAGGTGCAATCGCAAAAAAAGTGTTAGAAAGTAAAATAGGAAAAAAATTTAAAGTAATTGGTGCCGTCACACAATTAGGAATTATAGGTTGTGATGTAAAAAAATGGAATGATCAAAATATTAGAAAAAATCCTTTTTTCTGTCCTGATAAATCATTTGTTAAGCTTTGGAAAAAATACTTATTAAGTATAAGAAAATCTGGCTCTTCTTGTGGAGCTATAATTGAAATAAGAGCTAGAGGTGTACCTGTTGGTTTGGGTGCTCCTATTTATTCTAAACTAGACATGGACATAGCCTCTGCAATGATGAGTATTAATGCAGTAAAAGGAGTTAACATTGGCTCTGGAATGAGTTCTGCACAGTTAACGGGAGAACAAAATTCTGATGAAATTTCTCAGAAAGGAAAAAAATTAAAGTTTCATTCTAATAATGCTGGAGGAATTCTTGGGGGAATATCTACAGGTCAAGAAATAGTAGTTTCTTTCGCTGTTAAACCAACTTCCTCTATTTTAAAAAGCAGGAAAACGGTTGATAAATTTGGTAAAAATACATCCATATCTGTAAAAGGCCGGCACGATCCTTGTGTTGGAATTAGAGCAGTTCCCATTGGCGAAGCAATGTTAAATTGTGTATTGCTTGATCATTACCTTTTGAATAAAGCTCAATGTGGAAAATAATAATTATTTTTGTTTCTGGAGAACTATGTTTGAATTAAGTAAATCTATAACTCTTTCTTCTATTGACTGACTATCAAGTCCAGCTAATTTATACATCGACTCCGGTTTATCTTGATCTATAAATTTGTCAGGCAAGATCATAGATCTGAACTTTAATCCTCTATCTAAAAGGTTTTTTTCAAACAAAAATTTTGCAACATGTGAACCAAATCCTCCAATAGAACCTTCTTCGATTGTTATAATTGCTTCATGATCTGTTGCTAATTGCCAAATTAAATTTTCATCAAGTGGTTTAGCAAATCTTGCATCTACTATGGAAATGTTAATTCCTTTTTTTTTTAAACTTATTGATGCTTTCAAACATTCGGCTAATCTTGCTCCAAAATTAATTATGACTAATTTTGTTCCTTCTTGAATTATTCTACCCTTTCCAATTTCCAATTTTTCATCAATTGAAGGTAATTGAACTCCCACTCCTGTTCCTCTTGGATATCTAAAAGCTGATGGTTTATCATTAATATCTACTGAAGTATTAATCATTTTAACTAGCTCAGCTTCATCGCTAGCAGCCATAACCACAAAGTTTGGAAGAGTAGACAAATAAGTAATATCAAAAGAACCCGCATGCGTAGGTCCATCCGCTCCAACTAATCCAGCTCTATCAATTGCAAAACGAACGGGCAAGCTCTGAATTGCAATATCATGAACCACTTGATCATATGCTCTTTGTAAAAAAGTTGAATATATCGCTGTATAAGGTTTGAATCCTTCGGTAGCTAAACCACCTGCGAACGTAACAGCATGTTGTTCTGCAATTCCAACATCAAACATTCTTTTTGGAAATCTTTCCCCAAAAATATCCATTCCTGTGCCTGATGGCATTGCTGCCGTGATACCAACTATCTTGCTATCTTTTTCAGCATGTTTAATCAAAGTATTTGCAAAAACTTTTGTATAGGACGGCAGATTAACTTTAGACTTTTCTTGAATTCCTGTTTGTATATTAAATTTTGATACACCATGATATTTATCAGATGCTTTTTCAGCAAAAGTATAGCCTTTACCTTTTTCAGTTTTTACATGGATCATTATTGGGCCTTCATGTCTAGATTCTTTAGCATTTTTTAATACAGGTATTAGCACATCTAAATTATGTCCATCAATTGGACCTACATAGTAAAAACCCAAAGAGTTGAACAACGTACCACCTGTGACTGCTGTTCTTAAGAAGTCTTCAGCCTTTCCTGCTTTTGCACTAAACTTTTTAGAAAAAATTGAAATAATAAGTTTAGAAATTTCCCTTAAACTAAAATATAATTTTCCTGAAAGTAATTTAGCCAAATACGAACGCATAGCTCCAACTGGTTTAGCAATTGACATATCGTTATCATTTAAAATAACAATCATTTTTGTTTTTGAAACTCCAGCATTATTCATTGCTTCATAAGCCATTCCGGCACTGATGGCTCCATCGCCAATAACTGCAACTACATCGTTTGATTTATTTGACAATTTATTTGCAACAGCAATTCCAAGAGCAGAAGAAATTGATGTTGAGCTATGTGCCGCACCAAATGGATCATATTCGCTTTCAGTTCTTTTTGTAAAACCAGATAAACCATTTTTCTGTCTAAGTGTTCGAATTTTATCTTTTCTGCCTGTTAGTATTTTATGTGGGTAAGTTTGGTGCCCAACATCCCATATTAATTTATCATTAGGTGTATCAAAAATATAATGTAGGGCGACTGTTAATTCAACGACGCCTAATCCTGCTCCAAGATGACCTCCTGTAACAGATACAGCATTAATTAATTCTTTTCTCACCTCTGAGGAAAAAATTTTTAATTCTTCAATTGATAATTTTTTAATATCTGATGGAAAATTTACTTTATCTAAATACTGATAGTTACTCATTTATTTCTATATAAAATATGTTCTAAAGTTTTATTTAAATTATTGGATTTTTTACCATATTTTTTTAATTTTTTTTGAATTTTAAATTTTAATTTATCACCATATATAACAGTATTTTTATATCCTAGTAAACTTACAAGTGTAGCTTTTCCTTGTTTATTATCTTTTTTGGTTTTTTTTCCAACTTTTTTTATGTTCCCTTTATAATCAATTAAATCATCTGCAATTTGAAATAATAAACCAATTTCTGAACCAATATTTTCGAATTTTTTAATTATCCTATTTTTTTTTGCAATGATTACAGGTGCCATACAACAAAAACTAAATAATCTTCCAGTTTTTTTTAACTCCATTTCAATTATTTTGTTAATGGGTATTTTTTTTTTTTCAAAATTTAAATCTAGAAATTGCCCTCCGGCAATTCCCGAATGGCCAGAACACTCAGATAATTTTTTTATTAAATCAACTTTTATCTTATCATTTATATTTAATTTTTTATCACTCAAAATTTCAAATGCCAAAGTAAGCAATGAATTTCCCGCTAGTATAGCCGTCGCTTCCCCAAACTTAACATGTGTTGAGAGCTTTCCTCTTCTCATTATGTCATTATCCATACAAGGAAGATCATCATGAATTAGTGAGTATGCATGAATACATTCAACGCTGGCACCAATTTTAATAAGTGTACTATAATTAACATTAAATATTCTTCCAACATCAATTAAAATTTTTGATCTAATTTTTTTTCCACCAGGAAATAGTCCATGGTTAATTGGATTAAGTAAACTTGATTTTTTTTGATTTTTTAAGTATTTTTTTAAATAAATATTAGTATCTTTTGCAATTTTCTTAAGACTACTCTTCATCTTTTTTTTTACTAAGACTATTTATCTTTTCTCTAGTACTTTGATTAATGTGTTTTGATTTTTTTTGAAATTTTTTTTCAATGATATTATTTAATCTCATTAATTCTTGATATTGATCTAAAGAAGTTTTTAAATCATCTTTCTTTTCAAGTTGTTCAGTAATATTATTTGCTTCTTGAGTTAATTCATCAAGAGATTTGGAATTAATATCATCTGGTAAATTTTTTACTTTCATATATTAGTTAGTAGTAATACATGAAATACAATCAATCAAATATCAAAAAAGCAAAGAAATACCTTGATAATAATAATTGCATAGGAATCCCTACTGAAACTGTTTATGGATTAGCGGGAAATGCTTATTCGGACATAGCTGTAAAAAAAATATTTATCTTAAAAAAAAGACCAAGAAACAATCCTTTAATTGTACATTATTACAATCTATCTGAACTTAAAAAAGATTGTGTTTTAAATAAAGATTTTTTTTTATTATATAAAAAATTTTGTCCTGGCCCTTTGACTTTCGTTTTAAAATTAAAAAAAAATTCAAAAATTTCAAAAATTGTAACAAATAATAAAAAAATACTTGCTGTAAGATTTCCAAAACAAAGATTGTTTAAAAAACTAATAAAAAATCTGGGCTATCCATTAGCTGCTCCCAGTGCAAATATATCAAATAAATTAAGTTCTGTAAAAGCTTCCGATGTTAAAGAAGAATTTGGAAATAAAATAAAATTTGTGCTTGATGGAGGTAAGTGTAAAGTTGGCATAGAATCAACAATTATTAGTTTGATTAAAAAACCTGAAATACTAAGACTCGGAGGGTTAGAAAATTCAAAAATAAAAAAAGTTCTAAATAAACCAATAACAGTTAATATTAATCCAAATAAAAAAAATGCACCTGGTCAGTCAAAATTACATTATTCTCCTGGAATTCCATTAAGAATGAACGCAAAAAAATTAAAAAAAGATGAAGCTTTTGTGGTTTTAAAAAAAAAAAATATTAGAAATAAAGACTGTTTTTATTTAAGTAAAAAAGGAAATTTAAATGAAGCAACAAAAAATTTATATAGCACCTTGAGAAAAATTAAAAAAAAAGGTTATAAATCTATTGCAGTGGAAAAAATTAAAAGTGTTGGCTTGGGCCAATCAATAAATGATAGGCTCAATAGAGCATCTAAATTTTAATGAAAAACTTAGTCGAAGTTAAAAATATTAAAAAAAAATATGGATCAAAAGAAGCTGTAAAAGGTATTTCATTTAACATAAAAGAAAATGAAATCTTAGGACTACTTGGGCCTAATGGTTCTGGAAAAACAACAACCATAGGAATGATGCTTGGTTTACTAAAACCTTCAAATGGAGAAATATTAATAGATGGAAAAAAAATTGAGGAAAATAGAATAGAAACTCTTCAAAAAATAAATTTTATTTCGCCTTATATTGAGTTGCCAAAAAAGCTTACGTTAAAACAAAACTTAATTGTTTACTGTAAATTATATAATGTCTTGGATATTAAAAATAGAATCGAATACCTTGTTGAAAAACTAAGATTAGAAAATTTATTAAATAGAGTAACAGGGGAACTTTCCTCAGGACAAAAAAATAGAGCTAGTTTAGCCAAGGCTTTAATAAATAACCCTACTGTTTTATTTTTAGATGAACCAACAGCTTCGCTTGATCCAGAAATTGGAGACTTTGTTAGAAGCTTTTTAGAAAATTACAAAAAAGAAAAAAAAATATCAATTTTATTGGCATCACACAATATGACCGAAGTAACAAGATTATGTAAAACAGTGCTAATGATGAAGGATGGTATTATTATTGACAAAGGCCATCCGGAAGAATTGATAAAAAAACATGGTAGAAAAAACTTAGAAGAAGTTTTTTTAAAACTTTCAAGGAGCAGTGATGAGCTTTATTAGAATTTATGGTCTTTTTTTAAGACATTTTTATTTAATTACCAGATCTTTTCCAAGAGTTTTAGATTTAATTTACTGGCCATCAATTCAGATAACTTTGTGGGGATTTATATCAAATTTTTTTGCATCCCATAGCACATATTACAATAATGCAGTTGGTGTAATTCTGACATGTGCAATTCTTTATGATTTTCTTTTTAGAACAAGCATTGGTTTTAATATGTTATTTTTAGAAGAAATTTGGAGTAGAAACTTTACAAATTTATTCATTGCACCAATTAAAATAGGTGAAATAATTATTTCTTTAGTTCTTACAGCTTTAATCAGAGCTTTGATTGGACTTATTCCGGCAATTTTGCTTACTTCTCCTCTTTTTGGAATATCTTTACTAGATCTTGGTATGCATTTGTTTTTGCTTTTTTTAAGTTTATACATATTTGGGATTACACTTGGAATATTTGTGTCAGCAGGATTATTAAGATTTGGTCCTTCATTTGAGAATATTGCTTGGTCAACTATGTTTCTACTAGCTCCTTTTGGTTGTATTTACTACCCAGTAGAAATTTTACCCGAATTTTTTCAAAAAATAGCTTACTCGCTTCCTCTCGTATATATTTTTGAAGAAGCTAGAAGTATTCTGATTGATCAGACTGTAAATTATAAAAATATAATGAATGCATTTTATTTTAATGGGATTTATTTGTTGCTAGCAATTTCATTGTTTTACTATTCCTTTGGGCAAGCACGTAAAAAAGGAACCTTAATCAATATAGGTGAATAATTGGTGCGCCCGGAAGGACTTGAACCCTCAACCTCCTGATCCGAAGTCAGGCGCTCTATCCAATTGAGCTACAAGCGCATATAGTATTAATATTACAGTTTATGAAAAAAATCATTAATTTATTAGTTGGATCAGAAGAAAATAATCAAAGAGTTGATGTTTTTATTAATAAAAAAGAATCCTCATTAAGTAGAACTAGAATAAAAAATTTAATAATTAATAAAAAATTAAAATTAAATAGTAAAATTTTAATTAGTCCTGCTAAAAAAGTTTTAACTAATGATAATTTAACACTTGAAATACCTGTGCCAAAAGTTGCCTCTCTCAAACCATATAAATTTAAATTAAATATTATTTATGAGGATAAGGATTTATTAATTATTGATAAGCCCGCTGGTATTATAATGCACCCAGGTGCAGGGAATCACGACAATACAATAGTAAATGCTTTAATTAATTATTGTAAAGATAATCTTTCAAATATTGGTGATGAATTAAGACCGGGAATTGTCCATAGAATTGATAAAGAAACATCTGGATTAGTCGTTATAGCTAAAAACAATATTACACATGAAAATTTATCAGTACAATTTAATAAACATACCATAATTAGAATTTATCAATTAATGATTTGGGGAAAACTTAGACCTCAATCAGGAAAGATCGAAACTTTAATAACTAGAAGTACAAAAAATAGACAATTAATGGAAGTTGGAATTATCAGAGGAAAAAAAGCTGTAACTAATTATCAAACATTAGAAGTTTTTGAAAATGATAAAATACCTACTTTAAGTTTGGTTGAATGTAAACTTGAAACTGGAAGAACGCACCAAATTAGAGTTCATATGAATCACAAAGGAAATAGCATATTAGGTGATAAAAAATATAAAAAAAAATTTAAGAAATTTAAAAATGTCGACACTAATTTAGAAAAATTAATTTTAAAATTAGATAGGCAATTTTTACATGCTAAAACGCTAGGATTTATTCACCCTACTAACAGGAAAAAAATTGAATTTTCCTCTTTTTTGCCGCAAGAACTTGACATTATATTAAAAACGCTTAGAAAACTTAACAAATAAAACATTGTAATAATAAATTTTTTTATTAAATAATTACCAATATGAACACTACAACAAACTATAATCTACCAACTTTATCAAATGAGGGAGGTCTTTCTGTATATTTGGCACAAATAAAAAAATTTCCCATGCTTGATTCAGAAGAAGAATATATGTTAGCAAAAAATTGGAAAACTACTGGTAACTTAAAATCAGCTGAAAAACTAGTTACTAGTCACTTAAGATTAGTAGCAAAAATTGCTATGGGTTACAAAGGATATGGACTTCCAGTTAATGAAATGATTTCAGAGGGCAATGTTGGACTGATGCAAGCTGTAAAAAAATTTGAACCAGAAAAAGGATTTAGATTAGCAACATATGCTATGTGGTGGATCAAAGCTGCGATTCAAGAATATATATTAAGATCTTGGAGCCTCGTTAAAATTGGAACAACTACAGCGCAAAAAAAACTATTTTTCAACTTAAAAAAAATTAAAAATCAAATAGCGCCTAGATCAGAAGGAGACTTAAGAGATGAACACGTTTCGGAAATAGCTCAAAAACTTAACGTAAAAAAAGATGAAGTTGTTTCAATGAATAGGAGACTTGCAGGAAAAGAAAGTTCTTTAAATGCACAAATTGGTGAAGATGGTGATGAATGGCAAGATTGGCTTACGGACAAAGGTATGGATCAAGAATTAAAATTTGCCCAAAAAGAAGAAATGGATCAACGGAAAGATCTATTAAAAGATTCTATCAAAATTTTAAATGATAGAGAAAAAGAAATTCTCTATGCTAGAAGACTTGATGATGATCCCATAACATTAGAAGATTTGAGTAAAAAATATAAAATTAGTAGAGAAAGAATTAGGCAAATAGAAAATAAAGCTTTTGAAAAAGTACAAAAACATATGCTAAACTCTGCTAGATCAAAAAATTTACTTCCAGCTAATTAAAACTATAAATCGAAAGGGTTTTCTAAAAGAATCGTATCTTCTCTTTTGGGGCTTGTAGAAATACTAGAGATTTTAGCTCCAATAAAATCTTCAAGTGCAAATATATATTTTTTTGCATTACTTGGTAATGATTCAATATTTTTTATTCCTTTGGTAGGAGATTTCCATCCCTCAAAAACTTTATAGATCGGTTTTATCTTTAATTGATCTTCAGCAGCTGCGGGTAAATAGTTAATTTTTTTCCCGTTCAGCTCATATTGAACACAAATCTTTATTTCATCTAATTCATCCAATACATCTAATTTAGTTAATGCAATTCCATTTATTCCAGAAACTTTTATAGTTTGACGAACAAGTACTCCGTCAAACCAGCCACATCTTCTTTTTCTACTCGTTACCGTTCCAAATTCTTTTCCTTTTTTACCTAAAAACCTGCCAATTTTATCTTTTAATTCTGTTGGAAAAGGACCTTCGCCAACTCTAGTTGTATACGATTTTGTTATACCTAAAACATATTGAATTGAATCAGGTCCACAACCTGTGCCTGTGGCTGCACTTGCAGCAACCGTATTTGAAGAAGTTACAAAAGGATAAGTTCCATGGTCTACATCTAGTAAAATTCCTTGTGCTCCTTCAAAAAGGATTTTCTTTTTTCTTTTTTTAAATTCATCAATTTTTAGCCAAACGGGTTGTGAAAACTTTAAAATTTCAGGCGCAATTTTTAATAATTGTTTTTTTAATTCGTCCTTTTTATATTTTTTTTTACCTAGACCCTTTCTAATTGCATTGTGGTGAAGTAAAACATTTTTTAATCTATGATCCAAATTACTTTCAGATCTTAAATCCATAACACGAATTGATCTTCTGCCAACCTTATCTTCGTAAGCTGGACCTATTCCTCTTCTAGTAGTGCCAATTTTACCTTTTCCTGCTGCATCCTCTCTTATTTCGTCCATCTCTTTATGAAAAGGCAATATAAGGGTTGCTGAGTCTGAGATAATAAAATTATTTTCGTTTACTTCTACACCTTTCAATTTAATTTCTTTGATCTCATCAAGCAATGCCCACGGATCTACTACAACGCCATTACCTATAACTGATATTTTATTTTTTCTAACAATTCCTGATGGAAGTAATCTTAATTTATAAGTTACGTCATCAATTACTAAGGTATGCCCAGCGTTATGACCACCTTGAAAACGAATAACTACATCTGCTTGGTCTGATAACCAGTCAACAATTTTTCCTTTGCCTTCATCTCCCCACTGTGAACCTACAACAACAATATTTTTCATTATCTAAATTTTTTATATATTATAATCGAATTTAAATGGTTTATTGGACCATAGCCCTTACCATAGTTAAGCTTAGATCCTATGGCATGGTTTACATACTTAGTGCCTAACTCACAAGATTTCTTTAATGGTTTTCCACACGAAAAATATGTAGTAATAGCGCTTGCTAAAGTACATCCTGTTCCATGTGTATTTTTGGTTGCAATTTTTTTATTTTTAAAAATTTTAATTTCATTTTTATTAACAAATACATCGTTAACAGTTTTTGTATTCAAATGCCCTCCTTTAACTAAAACGTTATTAGCACCTTTGCTAAGCAATATATTTGCTGCATAAATCATATCTTCCATATTATTTATTTTTGTTTTGGTTAAAATTTCAGTCTCAAAAATATTTGGAGTTATCAAGGTTGCTTTTTTGATCAATTTATTTTTTAAAATGTTTATTGCTTTATTATCTATTAATCTTGTACCACCTTTAGCCACCATGACAGGGTCCAAAACTATCTTTGAAATTTTAACTTTATTTAATGCCCTAATTACTGAATTTATAACTTTTGAAGAATGCAACATGCCAATTTTGATTGCATCTGGTTTGATGTCCTGGCATGTAAATGTAATTTGTTTAAAAATCTCTTTAGAATCAATAGAAACAATTGATTTAACCCCTGTTGTATTTTGAGTAGTAATTGCTGTAATTGCTGTCATTGCATAGGAACCTAATGCTGTAACTGTTTTAATATCTGCTTGAATGCCAGCCCCTCCAGAAGAATCTGACCCTGCTATTATGAGAACTTTAGATTTTGGTTTCAATTTATTTGATTGTTCTTTTTATTATATCAATACACCTTTTATTCAATTTTTTATTATTAGATTCTATCATAATTCTTATCTTTGACTCGGTTCCTGATTTTCTTACTAACAATCTGCCTTTTCCATTAATTATTTTGCTTGCAAATTTAATGGCTTTTTTACAATTAATATTATCAATAATATTTTTATCTTTAACTTCTACGTTTTCTAAAATTTGTGGTGTCTGCTTAAATACATTAAAAAACTTGCTAGCTTTTTTTCCCTTTCTAAGGGAAAACAAAATTTCTAACGCTACTAACAGACCATCACCAGTTGTTGCAAATTTTCCTAAAATTATATGACCTGATTGTTCTCCACCCAAATTAAACTTATTTTTTTTCATCTTTTCTTTAACATAACGATCACCTACGTCTGCTCTAAGAAACCTTATTTTATTTCTCTTAAAAAACTTTTCTAGACCATAATTGGACATTAATGTGCCAATTACTCCGCCACGTAACATTTTTTTATTTTTCCATCTTTTAGCTAATGCCGCTATGATTTGGTCTCCATCAATTATATTGCCTTTTTCATCGCTCATTATTACTCTATCTCCATCCCCATCTAGAGAGATTCCAAGATGTGCTTTATATTTTTTAACGACGGCTTGAATCTTTTTTGGAAAAGTAGAGCCACATTTATAATTAATATTTAAACCATTTGGCTTAATTCCGGTTGCGATTACTTTTGCACCTAATATTTTTAATAATGTTGGGCCAGATTTGTAACTTGCTCCATTAGCACAATCTATAACGATTTTAAGACCTTTTAAGCTAAAATTTCTTGGAAAATTTTTACGTAAAATTTTAATATATTCATCGGTTCCATTTTCTAGTCTTTTAACTCTGCCAAGAACTTTTGGTTTGGAAAGCTGAGTAATAGTTTTTTGATCAATTAGAGTTTCAATTTTTTTTTCAATTTTATCTGAAAGTTTTAATCCATCCGGACCGAATAATTTTAAACCATTGTCATGATAAGGGTTGTGTGAAGCTGTAATCATGATACCCATATTTGCTTTCATGGATTTAGTTAACATTGCAAGCCCGTTAGTTGGCAATGGCCCTAGTGTAAATACGTGCATTCCTGCAGATGCTAATCCCGAGACCAATGCAGGTTCCAAAGTATATCCTGATAACCTTGTATCTTTTGCTATTATTGCTGTTTGTTTAGTTTTTTTTTGATTTTTAAAAAATGTTCCTGCGGCTAAACCAAATTTAAAAAACATTTCGCCATTGATTTTCTCCTGATTTACTGGGCCTCTTATTCCATCTGTACCAAAATATTTTTTTGTCATTAATTTTTTAATAATTCTCTAAATACTTTAATACCTTGGCTAACTTCATTAACATCGTGTACTCTTAAAATTTGAACGCCCTGCATTAACGTAAATAATATTGATCCAAGCGTTCCTCCCAATCTATCTTTACTATCATTTTTTCCAGAAATATCTTTAATAAATTTTTTTCTGGACATGCCGAGTAATATAGGAAAACCCAAACTATGAAAAAGAGAAATTTTAGAAATTAATGTAATATTATGTTTCAAGTTTTTACCAAAACCTATGCCAGGATCAATTATAATATTATTATGCTTAATGCCTTTAAAACGAGCGTACTTTATCTTTTCTTCAAAATAATCATAAATATCTAATAATACATTTTTATATTTTGGATTTTTTTGCATTGTGGATGGTTTGCCTTGAATGTGATGTATAACAAAAGGCATGTTGTATTTTTTTATAATTTTAATTGATTGATTATCAAATTTTAATCCTGAAATATCATTAATAAGTTTAATGCCAAGCTTTATTCCTTTTTCCATTATCAAGGATTTTCTACTATCTAAAGATACTGGTATTTTTTTCTTTTTTAATTTTTTAAGAGTTAGTCCAATTCTATTCCATTCATTTTTGCTTTTAATTTCTTTAGATCCTGGGCGCGCAGATTCTCCACCAACATCAATAATGTTTGATCCTGCTTTAAATAACTGAAGAGCGTGATTATAACCTAAATTATTTTTATTATATTTTCCTCCATCAGAAAAACTATCAGGGGTTAAGTTTAAAACTCCCATAATATTTGGAAGATTTTTAAAACTTAAATTTGAAAAATTTTTTTTTCTTTTCGCTATAATTTTTAAATCTTTGTTAACTTTTTTTTTTAACTCTAATGGTAAATTTTTTATTTCTTTAATACTAATTAATTTGCTATTATTTCTCGATAAAATTTCTATATGATCAAAAGAAATTTCTAAATTGCTATTAAGTGGTAATGCCTTTTTCTTTTTAACTAAGTTTTTTGAATTACTACCATAATGAAAATTACACACTCTTGTGTAATATTTTTTCATTACAAATTAGTGAACAATTTTTGGCTTTAATCCAATAGATCCTAGTGCTGATCCTTGGTCTTCATCTTCAACTTTTAAATCTTCTTTGTTTGCAGGATATACATTTTTATTAACTAAATTTTCAATTTCTTCACCTGTTAATGTTTCGTATGTTAAAAGTGCCTTTGCTAATTTGTGCAAATCATCAAGTTTTTCTGTAAGAACTTTTTTTGCTCTGTCATACCCTTTATCAACAATCTTTCTTATTTCTAAATCCACTTTTCTTGATGTTTCTTCAGACATATGCTGTTGTCTTGCAACTGATCTTCCTAGGAACACTTCTTCTTCATTTTCTCCATAAGCAACGGGGCCCAATTCTTTACTTAAGCCTGCTTTCATAACCATTGCTCTTGCTCTTTTTGTAGCTTGCTCAATGTCACTTGAGGCTCCAGTCGTAACCTTGTCTTCACCAAAAATAATTTCTTCTGCCACTCTTCCTCCCATAGCTATAGCCATTTGAGCGTGTAATTGTTCTCTAGTTTGAGATAACTCATCTCTTTCAGGAAGCTGCATAACCATTCCTAGCGCTCTTCCTCTTGGTATTATTGTTGCTTTGTGAATTGGGTGAGCTGCTTTTTCATTAATAGTTACTATTGCATGCCCAGCTTCATGGTAAGCAGTTAATTTTTTTTCTTCTTCTGTCATTACCATTGATCTTCTTTCGGCACCCATCATAACTTTATCCTTAGCTTCTTCGAATTCAGTATACGTCACTATTCTTTTGTTTTTTCTTGCTGCTAGTAAAGCTGCTTCATTAACTAAGTTTGCCAAATCTGCACCTGAAAAACCAGGTGTTCCTCTTGCTACAATTCTTAAATTAATATCTGGAGTCATTGATATTTTTTTTACATGTACTTTTAAAATTTTTTCTCTACCAAGAATATCTGGTAGTGATACGACCACCTGTCTATCAAATCTTCCTGGTCTTAAAAGTGCAGGATCTAAAACATCTGGTCTGTTAGTAGCGGCAATTATTATTACTCCTTCATTAGTGTCAAAACCATCCATCTCTACTAACAATTGATTTAAAGTTTGTTCTCTCTCATCATTGCCACCGCCTAATCCAGCTCCTCGACTTCTTCCAACAGCATCTATTTCATCTATAAAAATAATACACGGAGAATGTTTTTTTCCTTGTTCAAACATATCTCTAACTCTTGAAGCGCCAACTCCAACAAACATTTCAACAAAGTCTGATCCTGAAATAGTAAAGAATGGAACATCTGCTTCTCCAGCTATAGCCCTTGCTAGTAAAGTTTTACCTGTACCTGGGGCTCCTACCAATAAACATCCTCTTGGTATTTTTCCCCCAAGTCGACTAAATTTTTTTGGATCTTTTAAAAATTCAACAACTTCTTCAACTTCTTCTTTTGCTTCTTCAATACCAGCTACATCATTAAAAGTTACCTTGCCTTTTAATTCATTCATCATTTTCGCTTTTGATCTACCAAAACCCATAGCACCACCTTTGCCACCTTGCATTTGTCTCATAAAGAAAATCCAAACTGCAATTAATAACAACATTGGAAACCAAGATAAAAGCACTCCAAACAATGAAGGCATTTTTTCTTCTAAAGGTGCTGCTGAAATACTTACACCTTTGTTAGTAAGCTTCTCAATTAAGTTAGGATCATTAGGTGAGTAGGTTGAAAATCTACTTCCGTTAGATAAAATTCCGTGAATATTATTTCCTTGGATTTGAACTTCGACAACTCTACCATTGTCGACCTCTGATAAAAATTCAGAAAATATTATTGTATCTTTTTTGTTAATCGAGCTTTGTGGATTTTTAAACATATTGTATAAGCCAATAGTTAAAAAAACTATTACACCCCACATCGCTAAATTTTTTAAATTCATATGATTAAGATAAGAATTATTATTAATTAAACAAGTGTCATTTTACAACAATATTGAGTTTCAAAGTTAATTTTCATTAGAAATTAAGACAGTTTCGTTAACTTTTTCAATGCAGCACCCACCCAGAGTCAATTTTTTAGCCTTATTAGACTTAATATTATAAATTGCATCTAAAATACTTTTTCCTCTTGGTGCATAGTATCTTTTACTAACTAATTTTAAAATTGAAGAAATACTTCTAAAAATTACTTCTTCAGATTGATTGAAAAAAAATTTATTCAAAATGTAAATATTTTTTTGTTTAATAAATTTTGCATTATATTGAATATTTTTTTCTACATAAAAATTTATAGCTCTATCTGCAGATTTAAGATTTTTAATTGTTAGACCTAATTTTTTTTTATCAAACCCTTCTTTGTTTAACTCAAAAATAAGTTTTCTTATTCTGGTTCTTTGAAAAAGAAAATTTTTATTAGATGGATCTTTAATAAAAAATTGAAAAACGTTTTTAGAAATATAAATTAAATCTTTTTTTTCAAAATCGATCATTGGTCTTAAAATTAAAATATTATTTTCTTTTTCTTTAGCAATTTCGCCGAAAGATGAAAGTCCTTTTAATCCACTGCCTCTTAAAAGTCTTATAAAAAAATTTTCATATAGATCGTCGATATGATGTCCCATTAAAAGTTGATTAATATTATTTTTTTTACATGCATTTTTTAGAAGATTATACCTATTATTTCTAGCAATTCCTTGGATATTGGAATGAGGTTTCTTGCCTTCCCACTTTAAAATATTACAATCAATATCAAATTTACTTAAAAATAATTTAACTAATTTAGCTTCCTTTGAAGAATTTTTCCTTAGCTTATGATCTACAATAAAAAATTTAGCATCTAATTTATTTATTAATGAATAACATTTTGTTAAAAATGCCAAAGCTAGACTGTCTGGACCTCCTGAAACAGCTGCGCCAATTTTAATTTCTTTCTTAGCGTTTTTTTCTAAATAATTTTTAAATTTCTTAAAAATTTTATTAATTTTTTTATTTTTTAAATGATTAAGAAGTAATTTATGTATTATCTTTTTTGCACTCAAACTTTTTTTCTTCATATTTTGCTTTTTGAAGAACAGATTGATTTGCTTTTGGATATTGCTCTTTAACACCAGAGATCATTAAGCAACCTTGATCTTTTTCTCCTATTTGAACTAATGATACACCAAGTTTTAATAAATTTATAGGAGCCTTATTGCTCTTTGGATATTTTTGATATCCTTCCAAATAAGCTGAGGCAGCGTCTGTATATAGTTGTCTAATTCTAAAAGTTTCTGCATACCAGTATTGAGCACTTCCTGCTAATTCATGATCCGAATTAGTGATGACAAATTCTCTAAAAGCTCTTTCTGCAGTATTATAATCACCTACTTTCAAAAAACTTGTTGCAAATTCATATTGCTTTTCTGGTGTTTCGTTTGGTAAAATTTTTTCTTCTGTTTGAACAACTTCGCTCACAACTGTACTTGTTGTTTCTACTGATTGAGTTTGTTGTGTTGTTTCGTTTGTAGCTGTATCTTTATAAGAAATTGAACCTAAATCTTGTGGTTCTGAAGATCCTGGTAAAGTTTTATTTTCACTTTCTTTTGGTGTTAAGACTAATTCTTTTGTATCTTCTAATTCTTGAAACCTCATTTGATTATCAGCTTGAACTTTTGACAATCTACTTGATAGTTTATCTAATTTAAAATTAATTGATTCAAACTTATTAGTTAATTCTTTAAATTGACCTTCAATCTCAGATAATTTTAGTAAATGCCGTGTTAAAACATCTTCGGCATTTTGATCAAATTCTATTGTTGAGCTTGAAACAATAGAATCAGAATTAGAATCAGAATAAACAGCTTTTTCAAGAGTTTTTAAATCTTTTTGAATTACTTTAAGAATTTCCAAAACATTTTTATCCTCTGAAAAAGAGTTTTGAGTAAATAATAAGAAAAATAAAAAAAATGTAATTGTTATTTTTTTTTTAAAACTAATCATTTAATTACTTCTAATGATAATGATGGCAAAAAAAAGACCCTAGGCATTTTCACGCCAGGGTCTTTAATAATATTTTAATTTAATTAGCTTTAACTGTAACTGATCTTCTGTTTTTCGACCAAGACAATGGATTTGATCCTGAATCAACAGGTCTCTCTTTTCCATAGCTAATTACTGAAATTCTACTAGCAGAAACTCCATACGTCATTAGATAATCTTTTGCTGCATTAGCTCTTCTCTCACCTAATGCTAAGTTATATTCTCTAGTTCCCCGCTCGTCTGCATGGCCTTCTAACACAACAGTTATTTCTGAGTTTTCTCTTAACCAAGTCGCCTGTTTTCTAAGAGTTTCTCTTGAACGAGTTGTTAAGATTGATTCATTCGTTGCAAAGAAAACTCTATCTGGAACACCTGATGCTAAGTATTCAACTGTGTCTGTTCCAGTATAAACATCACCTTGCATTTGTCCTGCAGTTGTCTCAACTTTTTTTGTAGTAGCACAGGCTGTTAAAATCAAACCTGCCACAAGTACTAAAAAAGTATTTCTTAAAATTTTGTTCAAAGTCATTAATGCTCCTTAAGTTGAATAATGTAACTTTTCACACCTAAATAGATGTTTCAAGATAAAAAATCAACTTATTTTGATTATTTAACCATTAATTACTCAATAAAGATGACCAGGATGGGTCTGAAGCATCAGTTTTTGTACGAACTTGCCTCTCATTATAGCCTGTTAAATCAATAGACCATAATTTTGCTGAAAATCCTTCTCCTTTTTCGTCTGTTTTAGTTTCCCTATAAAAAACTAAAACTCTTCCATTTGGTGACCATGAAGGAGCTTCTTGATAAAAATTTTCAGTTAATAATCTTTCTCCCGAGCCATCAATTCTCATAACACCTATGTAAAATTTTCCTTTATGTAATTTTGTAAAAGCAATTAGATCACCTCTTGGAGACCATACCGGTGTTCCGTATAGACCTCTGCCAAATGAAATTCTTTTAACGTTAGAGCCATCACTTTTCATAACATAAATCTGCTGGTAACCACTTCTATCTGAATTAAAACAAATATATCTTCCATTTGGTGAATAAGAAGGCGAAGTATCAATAGAAGGATGATTTGTAATACGTTCAACAATTCTATTTTCTAAGTCCATTGTATAAATGTCAGAGTTACCATCTGAAGCAAAACTCATAATTATTTTTTTTCCATCTGGTGAAAATCGTGGAGCAAATGTCATTCCTGGAAAATCTCCTACAACTTCTTGAATACCTGTTTCAATATCTAAAAGATAAACTCTTGGTAAATTTCTAAAATAAGATAAATAAGTTATCATTTGATTGGTAGGATTAAATCTTGGAGTTAAAACTAATTCATTTCCAAGCGTTAAATATTTTACATTAAAACCATCTTGATCCATTATTGCTAATTTTTTTATTCTTTTTGTTTTGGGACCTTCTTCTGCAACATATATAATTCTTGTATCAAAATACCCTTTTTCACCAGTTAAGCGTTCATAAACTTTATCAGTAATGATATGTCCTACTCTTCTCCAATTTGTTGGCACCGTCGTAAAAGCAATTGCAAGCATTTCTTTTGCTGCTAATACATCCCACAATCTAAATTCAACTCTTAAATTTTCATTAATAATTTCTACTTTTCCGGTGATTAAAGCTTGTGCCTTTATTAATTTCCAATCTTCAAATCTAGGTTTAAAATGAGCAATGTCAGGTTTTTGTAAAAATGCATCTTTTGTAAGTGGATTAAAAAGTCCTGTTTGTTTTAAATTATTTTCAACTACTAATGATATTTCTGATCCGATGTCTTTTATTTTTAAAATTTTTTCAACTTCGACCAGTGATTTTTTATCTGATGCTAGTGGCGAGACAGCCACTGGAAGAGGGCTTAAATTTCCCCTAGTAATATCTACCTCTATTAAAGCATAAGCTTTAAATTGAATTAATAATAGTATTATTAAAGTTTTTAAAAATTTCAAATTTTCATCCTTCCAACATTTCTCTTGCATCAAAATTTAACTGTAAATCTTTCCATCTTTCATAGCCTGTTGTTGGCACTCTTAATGGTTGGCACAGCCTTATTGCTCTTAATGCGCTCTCAGCTAACACTTTATAAAAACTTTGTCCAGGTTTATTCATTCTTGCATGATCTAATATTTCAGATTTTATTACTGATCCGTCTGGTTTTAACTTAAGTTTAATACGAACTAGTAAATTTTCTTTATAAGGCAATCCTAATGGAATACTCCAACATCCAAAAATCTGTGCTTTTAATGCGTCTTCTTCACTTAAAGAAAGTCCTGTTCTTTCAACATTCTTGTCCTGAGATTGTGTAACTTTGTCTGTTGTTTGAATTGTTTTTGCTACTTCTTCTTTGGACTTATCAATTAATGCAGCTATATTATTTGGGTCAAATAATTCTTTTTTTTCAAATTCAGAAACTTGCTTAACCTCTGTTTCAATTTTTTCTGGATTTTGTTTTTTTTCTTCTATTTTTTTCACTTTTTTAATTTTTTCATTTGGTAGAGGTACGGCTTCAGGTTTTTCTTTTTTTATTTTTTTTGGTGGAGCTTGTTCTGAAACTATTCTCTCTTTTTTTTTTTTTTAATTTTTTCAATAATTTTTTTTGCCTTTGGGGCAAATGGAATGTTTGTTTTTTCGGTAATTTGAATTAACTCAATTGAGATAATTGGCGGAAGATCAATGGGTTTTTTTGCTAAAAAAGGCAAGCTTAATGTTGCAATTATAATTATTATTAAGTGAAAACCAGATGAAATAATAATATTTCTAGTCACTTTTACTATCTTTCTTTATAAGGCTCAGAAATTAATGCAACTTTTGTAAATCCTGAGCCAGATAACATGCCCATTATTTCCAAAACTCTTCCATAATTAATTGTTTTATCTCCTCTTACATAAATTCTTGTATCGGTTCTATTTTTTGAAACTGCTAATATTTTTGCAATAATTTTTTCATAATCCACTTTGGATTCTTGTATAAAAATTTCACCTTTTGAATTAATAGTGAGAGTTAAAGGTTCCTGCTCTTCTGGAAGGGAGTCTGCTGAACTTTCAGGTAAATCTACTTGCACTCCTACTGTTAATAATGGAGCTGTTACCATAAATATTATTAGTAAAACCAACATAACATCAACAAAGGGTGTTACATTAATTTCGCTCATAGGTTCTCTTGATGAACGTTTTAATTTAAAAGCCATTTCTAAATAATTGATAAAAATCTTTTCGAGAAATTTTCTAATTTTTGGGAATATTTTTTTGAATCACTGGTAAATTTATTAAATGCAACAACTGCTGGAATTGCAGCTAAAAGACCCAATGCAGTTGCAAACAATGCTTCAGCAATTCCTGGTGCAACGATTGCTAAACTTGTATTTCTTGAAATTGCGATTGATTGAAAAGAATTCATGATTCCCCATACTGTTCCAAATAATCCAATAAAAGGTGCTGTCGATCCTACTGTTGCAAGAAATGTATATTTTTTCTCAATTATTTCCATTTGTTGTTCAATATTGATTTCTAACATATTGGACATTTTTTCATCAAGGGTAGAACTTCTTTTAGATTTTAGTAATACTTGCATAGAATTTTTAAATACATTTGTCATTGGATCTGCAACGTTAGTTGGTAGATTGTTGTAAAAAGATTCTGCTGATTTAGATTTCCAAAACTTATTTTCAAAATCTTGACTACTTAAATTGATTCTCTTAAATAATTGTATTTTTTCAAAAATAATTGCCCATGAATAAATTGAACTTACAATTAAAATAATTATTACACTTTTGACTATAATATCCGCTCTAATAAACAGTTGTAATATAGAAAAATCTGTACTACTGGCTAAACCAACTGCTTGTGAAGTAATATCTGCTTCCATTATGGATGATTCACATTAAAATGTGTCATGAATTTGTCTTTTTTTTAACTGTCTAGTCTTCAGATTTATAAGTTTCATAGAAAAAACTGGAAATTAAGATGGCATCAGCTTTGTTTGAGTCTTTTTTTCTAGATAGTTGTATTGAAAAATGTGGGAATATCTCTATTGCTTTAGTTCTACTTGCATCTTTTTCAGAGTTTATAAGATTAAAATATTTTTTCCATTTAGCTGGTCTTACAAAATACATTGGAATTTGCATAGCGGCACATATACCTTTTAAAACTCCAAATGATTGTCCAAAATTAAACATACTAGTTACACCTTGACCTGGCATTGCCGCAACTTGTTCTATTACAACTTTAATATCTTTTTTTTCAAGATTTTTTATTCTTTTATGAATTTCGTGATAAATTTGAGCACCATTAACTTGTCTTTTGTTTTTTTTTCCTTCTGCCATATTGGGCATTTCTACAACATCAATAATTTTCCCATCTTCAAAAAAACATATTGAACCTGTGATTCCTGGATCAATTCCAATAATAAGCATTAATTACTTCCAAATTTTAAGTTTGTATAAACATGCTGAACATCATCGTCATCCTCTAGTGTTTCCAAAAATTTTGTAGTACTTTCTATTTGTTCACCATTAACTTCAACATTATTAATCGGTATCCATTCTATTTCTGTAGAAATAAAATTTTTGATTTTCGATTCTAATTTATTTTTTATATTGTATATTTCACTCTTTTCACAATGAATTTCATGAAAATTCTCACTTGAAATACATTCATTTGCACCAGCTTCTATTGCAAGCTCAAAAACTTTCTCGTCTGATATTTCTTTTTTATCTATTTTAATAACACCCAGCTGATTAAAATTATGTGACGCTGAGCCTTGTGTGCCCAAATTTCCTCCACTTTTTTGAAAAATAGTTCTTATGTTTGAGGCTGTTCTATTTTTATTATCTGTTAAAGATTCAACAATGATCGCTATATTATTTGGACCAAATCCTTCATATCTTAAACTTTCAAAATTCTCTTCTGTATTGACCGACGATTTGTCGATAGCTCTTTCTATATTATCTCTTGGCATATTTTCTGCTCTTGCAGCTTGAATAGCAGATCTTAGTCTTGAATTCATATCGGGATCTTTATCACCTAATTTTGCAGCAACAGTAATTTCTCTTGATAGCTTAGAAAAAATTTTTGATTTTTGTTTATCAGCTTTACCTTTTTTATGTTTAATTCCTGCCCAATGAGAATGTCCTGCCATATTTAATGTGAATTTTTTAAATCACCTCCAAATATAAATTGATTTATATTTGTTGCAAGACCAGTTTCTACGTTGCATTCAATAATAGATCCGCACAAACTAGCTTCTCCAGTTGCTGGGAAATGTTTTACAGAACTTTTTTTTAAAAATCTATTTATTGAATTCTCTTTATTCATTCCTATTACTGAATTATAATCTCCACACATGCCTGCATCTGTTTGATAAGCTGTGCCTTTTTTTAAAATCATTGTATCTGAAGTTGGTACATGTGTATGAGTTCCAATCACTAAAGTAGCTTCTCCATCAAATAAATGCCCTATTGCCATTTTTTCACTTGTAATTTCTCCATGAAAATCAACAACTAAAAAATCATAATCTTTTTTTAATTTATTATTTGAAATAAATTTTTGTGCAGTTTCAAAAACGTCATCACATTTTTTCATATAAATATTGCCCATTAGATTGAGCACACCAACTTTCAATTCATTTTTTATTGTGTAAATTCCAAAACCCTTGCCTGGAGAAGTCTGTATCAAATTTTTAGGTCTTAAAAGTCTATTTTCTTTTTCAATATGTGTGCTAGTTTCTTTTTGATCCCACACATGGTTGCCTGTCGTGATTACATTAACTCCACAAGCAAATAAATTATTTGTAATTTCTTCAGTAATACCTACTCCTTCTTTGGCTGCATTTTCTCCATTAGCAATAACAAAATCAATTTTATTTTGTTTAATTTTTTCTGGTAAATATTTTTTAATAGCATTGCAACCCGACTCACCTACTATGTCACCTAAAAAAAGAATTTTCATTGTAAAACATTTTTATTTGTTATTATATAATCTAATTTTTGGTCATACTTTGACACTGGTATAGAAAATAATTCTTGAAAATCAAAGGCCAGCCCTATTGTTATGATTTTTTTTTTTTTTTTTAAAGACTGTATAAGTCGATCATAATATCCAGCACCATAACCCAGTCGATTTAAATTTTTATCAAAAGCTACTAATGGAACTAATATGATATCTGGATAAACAACTTTTCCCATACTTGGTTCTGGTATTCCATATTGATTAAGAACAAAAGGCTCATTTAGCGAACATTTAATAAAGTTCATTTTAAAATTGTTCTTAATAGCTGGTAATGAGATCTTAATTTTTTTTTTCTCAAATTGTCTAAGAATATCTAAATCACCTATCTCATGATTTACTGGATAATAGCCTCCAATAATTTTTTTTCTTAAATTAGTTATTTTGTTTAATAACTTGTAAACATTGTTAAATTTAATCTGAATATTGTTTGTATTTCTATTTTTTCTAATTTTTATAATTTTTTTTCTGATTTTAGATTTTAACACAACTTATTACTGAATTTGATTGTTTAAATTTGCTTTTTGAATGAAATTTTCAATCTTATCAGCTGCGTCATCAATTATTTTTTCGTAAACTTCTTTATTCTTTTCTATTTCTTCTTTAAAGTTTGTTTGATTATTCGTTAAAACTTTAATTTCCTTTTCTTTGATATCTTTGTATTCATAAACTAAAGATTTTAACTCCTTAAATTTATTAGACAAATCATTTAACTCCTTTTTTTTTTCGTCAATTTTTTTCTTTGTTTCAAAATATTCATCCATTATTTTAATAGAGGTAATAAGTAACAATTTATTCTCGCCAATATTACCTAATTCAGATTTTAAATGAGCAAATTTTTTGTTTAGATGTTCTGATAATTCTCCAAGATGTTCTTCTTGTCCATCATCACACGATAAAAGGAATTCTTTTCCATTAAAATTAATATTTACATTTGCCATTTGTCAATTTCCTCAAGCAGAGTATCTGTTTCCTGATTTAATTCATCTATTTTCTCAGAAAACTCGTTCGCTTTTGATTGTTCATTATTTTTTTGTTTTTTATAGTTATCTAGTTCCTGTTTAATTTTTTCATATTCCTTAATAAGTTCTTCGTATTTATTTGTAATTTCTTTTTTTTCAATTTCTAATTGATTTTTCTGATAATTTAAATGTTGTAAATTTTCTTTAAGATTTGTGTTTAAGTTCAAGCTTACTAATTTGTTTAATACCGAATTAAGTTTTTTTTCTTTTTCACTCTGAGTTTTCATATATATATATATTATAAAATTGATTCTTCTTAGTCTAGATAGGATAATATTTGAACAAGCAACATAGAGATTTAGCAAACGCAATTAGGTTTTTATCAATTGATGCTGTTGAAAAGGCTAACTCTGGTCATCCTGGTTTGCCCATGGGAATGGCTGATGTTGCCACTATACTATTTAAATACTACCTTAAGTTTAATCCAAAAAATCCAAACTGGATAAACAGGGATAGATTTGTTTTGTCAGCTGGTCATGGATCAATGCTTCTTTACTCGTTGTTGTACTTAACTGGCTATCAAAGCATATCATTGAATGACATTAAAAATTTTAGGCAATTAGATTCCATTTGTGCGGGACACCCAGAATATGCTCCTAACAGTGGAATTGAAACAACGACTGGTCCTCTTGGACAAGGAATCGCAAATGCTGTTGGGCTGGCACTTGCTGAAGAAATTTTAAAAAATAAAGTTGGGAAAAATATTATTAATCACAAAACTTATGTTTTAGCTGGTGATGGTTGTTTAATGGAAGGTATCAGTCACGAGGCATTAAGTTTAGCGGGACATTTGAAACTTAAAAATCTAATATTGCTATTTGATAATAATTCGATTTCAATAGATGGTCCTACCAGTCTCGCAGTATCTGACAATTTTAAAAAAAGATTTGAAAGCTATGGTTGGGATTACTTAGATATAAATGGACATGATGAAAAACAAATTTTTAAAGCACTAAAAAAAGCTCAAAAAGCAAAAAAACCTTTTGCCATTTCATGCAAAACAACAATTGGTTATGGCTCACCTAATAAAGGTGGTAAAGCGTCATCTCATGGAAGTCCTCTTGGTGAAGATGAAATTAATTTAGTTAGAAAAAAATTAAATTGGAATTATAAATCCTTCGAAATTCCAGATGAAATTAAAAAAGAGTGGAAAAAAATTGGTGAAAAAGCATCAGCATATGCTGAAAAACATGAGGCTAAATATCAAAAGAGAATAAATAAAATGGGATGGTTGGGATGGTCATTGACAAGACATTTTAAAAATAATTATCCCCCGGGTTTTAAAAATCATAAGAATGAAATTCATTCATCAATTAAAAAAGTAAAAAAGAACTATTTAAAAAGTTTGAATCCTATCGCAACAAGAAAATCATCGGAAATGTTTTTGGAATTAATTACATCACTACCAAATTTAATTGGTGGATCAGCTGACCTAACTGGTTCAAATAATACAAAAACTAAATATCATAAAATAATTAAGCCAGGAAATTTTAAAGGAAACTATATACATTACGGAGTTAGAGAACATGCCATGTGTGGTATTATGAATGGTCTTGCTCTACACTCAGGTCTAATACCTTATGGTGGAACTTTTTTAATATTTAGCGATTATTGTAAACCAGCAATTAGATTAGCTGCTTTAATGAAACAAAGAGTGATTTATGTAATGAGTCATGATTCAATAGGTCTTGGTGAAGACGGACCAACCCACCAACCGATAGAACATTTAGCTAGTTTAAGATCTGTTCCTAATTTAAATGTTTTAAGACCAGCAGATGCCGTGGAAACTTTTGAGTGCTGGCAGTTGGCTTTAGAAAAACAAGATACTCCTAGTATTATCGCTTTAACTAGACAAAAAATTAACCCTGTTAGAAAAGAATTTTCTGAAGAAAATAAATGTTCTTATGGAGCCTATGAAGTTTTGAGGACAAATGAAAAAATAGATTTAACTATATTGGCAACTGGGTCTGAAGTTGCTTTAGCTTGTAAAATAAGTCATAAATTGGCCACAGAAAATACTTATTCAAAAGTTATATCCATGCCTTGTCATGAAATATTTGATGATCAAAATAAAGAATATAAAGATAAAATTTTGAATGAAACTTCAATTAAAGTTTCCATAGAGGCGGCCACTAAAGATTATTGGAAAAAATATGTTGGAGAAAATGGTTTAACTTTCGGAATAAACGATTTTGGAAAAAGCGCACCATACAAGGATATATATAATCATTTTAATTTAACGACTGAAAATATACTAAATAAAATTAAAAAAATAATATGACAATAAAAATTGGAATTAATGGTTTGGGTAGAATTGGCAGAATGGTCATTAGATCTCTTGTTGAAAATAAAAATAAAAACATAGAAATTAAACATATAAACAATAAAACTAATTCTGAAACTAGTAGCCTTTTATTAAAATATGATTCTGTTCATGGAAAGTTGAATTCGAATATTAATTACAATAAAAATAATTTAATAATAAATAAAAAAAAAATATCATTTTCTCAAGAAACTGAGTTAAGCAAAATTAATTGGAAAAAATATGGTGTAGATATAGTTCTAGAGTGTACTGGAAAATATAATTCAAAAGAAAAATGTATTCAGCATATAAAAAATGGAGCAAAAAAAGTCATTGTTTCGGCCCCTTGTAAAAATGCTGATAAAACTATTGTTTATGGCGTAAACCATAAAACCATAAATAAAAACGATTTAATAATTTCTGCAGCCTCTTGCACTACAAATTGCTTTGCGCCAGTTGCATTTGTAATTAACAAAGAATTTAAAATAGAAAAAGGTTTTATGTCCACTATTCATTCTTATACATCTGACCAAAGATTATTAGACAATTCTCACAAAGATCCAAGACGTGCTAGATCTGCTGGACAATCAATTGTTCCAACTTCTACTGGTGCATCAAAGGCACTTGGAGAAATTATTCCAGAATTAAAAGGAAAACTTGGAGGTCTTGCAATGAGAGTACCAACACCAAATGTTTCATTGGTAGATTTTGTTTTCAATTCTAAAAATAAATTATCTGTTAAAAAAATTAATGATTCTTTTATAAAAGCATCAAATAAAGAATTAAAAAATGTTCTTGATACAACTAACGAAAGATTGGTTTCAGTTGATTTTAACCATAACCCTAATTCAGCTATCGTAGATTTATCTTTAACTAGCGTTGTGGGTGATAATATGGGTAAAGTTTATTCTTGGTACGACAATGAATGGGGCTTTGCTTCAAGGATGAATGATTTAGTTGAATATATTCATAAAATTTAAATTTTAATGAATAAGATCACAGATCAAAATTTAATATTACAAGGTAAAAAAGTATTGCTAAGAGTTGACTTGAACGTTCCAATGAAAAATAGAGCAATAACAGAAACTTCAAGAATAGAAAAAATATTACCAACAATAAAATTATTAATAGAAAAAAAAGCTAAAATAATTATATTGTCTCATATTGGTCGTCCAAAAGGAAAAGTTGTGAGTGAAATGTCTTTAGAGCCTATTTCAAAAAAACTATCACAATATTTAAATAAAGAAGTTTTATTTAATAAAAATAAAATTAATGAAAATACCATTTCTGAAATAAATAAAGTTTCTAATGGTTCTATTATGATGTTAGAAAATATTCGCTTCAATGAAGGAGAAGAAACTAATGACAAAGAATTTTCAAAAAAAATTTCAACTCTAGGTGATATATATGTCAATGATGCATTTTCTTGTTCTCATAGAGCTCATGCTTCAATTGATGGAATTACAAAATATCTCCCTTCATATTTTGGCTTGCAAATTACTGAGGAAATCAATGCGCTTAAAAAAATAACTTCAAAAATAAAAAATCCAATAACGCTTATCATTGGAGGTTCAAAAATTTCAACTAAAATTAAAATCATAAAAAATTTAATAAAAAAATTTGATAATATAATTATTGTTGGGGGAATGGCTAATACAATGCTAAAATATACCGGTTCAAATATAGGAAAATCAATTTATGAGCATGGTTGTGAAAACTTAATAAAGGAAATTTTAGAAAAATCTAAATTATATAATTGTCAAATTAATTGCCCAATAGATGTTGTTGTTGCAAAAAACTTGGACGGACCAGGAAAAAATAAGAATATTAAAGAAGTAGAAGAAGATGATTTAATATTAGACATTGGATCAAAAACAATTTTGTCTATTAAAGAAATAATTAATAATTCAAATACTGTCTTGTGGAATGGTCCTGCTGGATATTTTGAAAATCCAAATTTTGAAAATGGCACAAAAAAAATTTTAGAAATAATTAAAGAAAAAAATACAAAAAATAAAATTTTTTCTGTAGCAGGAGGAGGAGAAACGGTTGCGGCTATAAATAAATTTAATAATTTAAATTCATTCACATTTGTTTCAACTGCTGGTGGAGCCTTTTTAGAATTTCTTGAAGGCAAAACTTTACCTGGTATAAAAGCATTAAATTAAAATGTCCGAATTAAACAAAATTGCACTAAAAATAATTTCTAATGGCAAAGGAATTCTAGCCACGGATGAAAGTACTGGAACAATGACTAAAAGACTTGAAAGTGTCCAAGTTCCTTCAACTTCTGAAAATCGACTGTCATTTAGAGAAACTCTTTTTTCATCATCAAGCATGAAAAATTGCATCGGTGGAGTAATTCTTTATGATGAAACCATTAAACAAGTTTCTAAATCAAAAAAAAATATTCCTGAATTAATTGCTGAAACTGGAGCAGTTCCAGGTATTAAAGTTGATACAGGAGCAAAAGTTTTGTCAAATTCTATTAATGAAAAAATTACAGAAGGGCTTGATGGATTAAGAGAACGTTTAAAAGAATATTACAAACTTGGCGCAAGATTTACTAAATGGAGAGCTGTTTATATAATTTCTGAAAAATATCCTAGCAAATTATCTATTCATTCTAATGCTCATGCTCTAGCAAGATATGCTGCTTTAGTTCAAGAATCTGGAATGGTACCAATTGTTGAACCAGAAGTATTAATGGATGGAAATCATAATGCTGAAGCGTGCTTTAAAAAAACTTCTGAAGTTATAAAAAAATGTTTTGAAGAACTATTTTTTCATAAAGTAGAACTTAATGGAACAATCCTTAAACCAAATATGATTTTACCGGGAACAAATTCAGGTCAAAAAATTGATAATAAAGAAATTGCTGAAATGACTATCAAATGTCTTAAAGAATCAGTGCCGCCTGAAGTACCAGGAATAGCTTTTTTGTCTGGTGGCCAATCTGAAAGAGATGCTACAAAAAACTTAAATCTTATCAACATTCACAATAATACAAATTTCATAATGACATATTCTTACGGAAGAGCTTTACAACAGAGTGCTCTAAAATTTTGGTCTAAAAACATAAAAGATGTCGAAAATACTCAAAAAATCTTTAATCATAGAGCTAATATGAATTCCCTTGCTGCTCAAGGAAAATGGACAGAAGAGATTGATAAAGTCTAAAATTAATAAAAGTTTTATTTATTTAATTTCTCCAAACAAAATTAAAAACAATTATTTTTATATAGATATAGAAAAAATGTTCAAAACTAAGAAAATTAGTTTTTTTCAATTAAGACTAAAAAATCATAGTCTAAAAGATAAAATGAAAATAGGAAAAAAAATACTTAAAATTTGTAAAAAAAATAAGGTAAAATTCATTGTGAATGACGATCCTTTATTTGCAAAAAAAGTAATGGCTGATGGTTGTCATTTAGGACAAAAAGATATGGATTATAGAAAGGCTAGAAAAATATTAGGTAAAAAAATTATTGGCGTTACTTGTCATAATTCAAAAAAATTAATTAAAAAAGCAATAAAAAATAAAGCAAATTACATTGCATTAGGTGCTTTTTTTCCAACAAAGACTAAGCTTGTCAAATACCGCGCGAATATCAAAACTTTAAAATGGGCAAAAAAAACAACTAATATTCCTATTGTAGCAATAGGTGGTATAAAATTTGATAATTATAATAAACTTTTATTGAATAAAGCAAACTTTTTAGCTATTTCAAGCTACATTTGGAATAATAAAAAATACAAACCATTAGAAGCTATAAATAAATTAAAATGAAAATATCTAGTAATGAAATAAGAGTTGGAATGTTGATCGAACACAAAGATGACTTATGGCAAGTATTAAAAACACAACATGTAAAACCTGGAAAAGGTGGAGCATTTGCTCAGATTGAAATGAAAAGTGTCAGCAAAAACACAAAACTTAATGAAAGATTTAGATCAAGTGATTATGTTGAGAAAGCATCATTAGATGAAATTAAATTCAACTTTTTATATGAAGATGAAACTGACTATTATTTTATTAATCAAAAATCTTTTGAACAAATTAATATTAAAAAAAATATTGTAGGTGAAAAAGGCAAAATGCTTACTGAAAATTTACAAGTTAGTATAAATTTTTACAATGATAAGCCTTTAGCTGTAGAATTACCAAATCAAGTAACTTGTAAAATTTTAACGACAGATGTTGCCCTAAAAGGTCAAACTGTCTCCTCGTCTTACAAGCCTGCAACTTTAGACAATGGTATAAATATACAAGTTCCACCTTTTGTTGAAAGTGGAGATATAATCATAGTTGATACAAGAAACATGGAGTATATTAAAAAAATTTAATTTGTCATGCCTTCTATCTCTGCCAATCTTAATATTATGATTAAAGCAAGCGAAAAAGCTTCCAGAGGTTTAATTAGAGATTTTGGTGAATTAGAACAATTACAAGTATCAATTAAAGGTCCATCAGATTTTGTAACCAATGCTGATACAAAAGCAGAAAAAATTATTATTGATGAACTCACTAGATCCCGAAAAAACTATTCTATATTAAGTGAGGAAAGTGGATCAAAAAAAAACAAAGATATAGATAATGTCTGGATTATTGATCCTATAGATGGAACAATTAATTTTTTACATGGTGTGCCACACTTTGCAATTTCAATAGCCTTAAAATCAAACAACGAAATTGTATCTGGATTAATTTATGATCCAATTAAAGATGAAATGTTTTACGCTGAAAAAAATAATGGAGCATACTTTAATAATAAAAGAATAAGAGTTTCAAAAAGAAAAAAAATGGAAGATTGTTTATTTGCAAGTGGTGAAATTGACAACGAAAATATTAAACAAAAAACAAATGCTAAACTATCAATAAGAAAATCAGGCAGTGCAGCTTTAGATATGGCTTACGTTGCCAGTGGAAGATACGATGGATATTTTCAAAAAAATTTAAATTTATGGGATATCGCAGCTGGTATCATAATTGTAAAAGAAGCAGGAGGCCAAGTTAATGATTTAAATTTAAAACAAAATAATAATATTAATATTATTGCCTCTAGTTCCTCAATAAACGAAAAATTACTTAAAAATCTTATTAACTTTTAATTGTTTTCTTAAATTCTTTTGTTATAAGTTTCGCTATGAAAAAAAATATTCATCCAAATTATCATGCTATAAAAGTTGAAATGACTGATGGCAGTCAGTTTGAAACTAAATCAACTTGGGGTTCAGAGGGAGAAGTATTAAAATTAGAAATTGATCCAAAATCTCATTCAGCATGGACTGGCGGTAAACAAAAAATTTTAGATAAGGGTCGAGTAAGTAAATTTAATAAAAAATTTAAAAATTTTAGATCAGAAAACAACAAATAAATGGCTAACAACACACCACTAATGCCAATGGCCACCGCTGTTTGGTTGGTAGAAAATACAACTTTAACATTTAAACAAATAGCTAATTTTTGTAATTTACATGAAGTAGAAATTCAAGGAATAGCAGATGGAGAAGTTGCAAAAGGTATAATTGCTTATAATCCTATTATTTCTGGCCAACTAACTAGAGAAGAAATTTCATTATCATCTAATGATCATAATAGACCTTTAAAAATTAATAGCACTGATATTGAAATTTCAAGTTCAGAAAATAAAATTAAAAAATATATTCCTTTGTCAAAAAGACAAGATAAGCCAGATTCTGCTTTATGGTTGTTAAAACATCATCCTGAATTAAAAGATTCACAAATCGGAAAATTAGTATCAATTACTACAAATTCAGTAAAGGCTATAAGAAATAAAAATTATTGGAACTATAATAATTTAAATGCAAAAGATCCTGTGGCTATGAGTTTATTTTCACAAAAAGATTTAATGGAAGCAATAGAAAAAGCCCAAAGACGTATAAAAAGAGAAAAAAGTGCTAAAAAAAAATAATTTTTCATATCAAAATAAATTTAATAGACATCAAAATTATAAAATGATATCACACTTTTTTTTTGGAGGTATTTATTAAAATAGAAGTAAAAGATAATAATGTTGAACAAGCTCTAAGAGTTCTTAAAAGAAGACTTCAGAGAGATGGCTTCTTTAAGATAGTAAAATTAAAAAATACTTATGAAAAACCGTCTGAAAAAAAAAAAAGAATTAAACAAGAAAATATTAAAAGAACAAAAAAACTCCAGAAATTAAAAAACAGAATTTAAATATCGCGGGGTGGAGCAGTCTGGTAGCTCGTCAGGCTCATAACCTGAAGGTCGTAGGTTCAAATCCTACCCCCGCAACCAAATAAGATGTGGTTAATAATCATTCATCAAAAATAATTTTGTGATCTTGACGCTCGTATGACGTCAGGAGGATAAAAATGGCATACATAAGAAAGTGAAAAAGCAAATTCAACGTTGCGATAAGAAAAAGTACGGTCAAAGAATCTATAAAACTTTTGCTCATCTAATGCTCAACCTTACGATAAAAACTTTTTTCTTTTTTTAAAATATAATCTACGAATAGATCTTTATATATTTGATCATTAAGAAAATATGTTATATTAGAGTTTATTAGATCAATATGATAAAAAAGCATATACTTTCAATAGCTTGATGAGTAATGAAAATAGCTGTAATTTTTGACGCAGACGCTACTGGTGGTGGCGGATATTTCCAGTCCTTAAAAACTTCAATTTTACTAAATAATCTAAAATCTTCATCATTTAACTTCATTTTTATCAGAACAGATAAGAATGATGGTAGTAATAATGATTTTATAAAACATAATATTAAACCTATTCTCTTTAAAAAAAAAAGATTATCAAGATTATATTATAGACTTTCAGAATCTAAATTCTTAGATTATTTTTTTAAAAAATCTAAGAATCCTTTTAACCAATTTTTAAAAAAAGAAAAAATAGACCTAGCAATATTTTTAGGACCAAGTGATTTTATAAACTATTGTGAGGATATAAATTTTATCACAAATATTTATGATATAAATTTTAAATTTGAAAATAGCTTTCCTGAGTATAAAAATAGAAATTATAGTATGTTTGAGAAAAGTGTTAATTCTGCTTATAGTATTTTAGTTGATACCAAAAGAACTAAGGAAGAACTGATAAAATACTTTAACTGTTACGAAAAAAAAATTAACATATATCCTTTTGACCCTTACCTCCCTACTGTTTATAACGAAATAAAAGATAAATTTAAGCCTGAAGATTACTTAAAAGCAATAGGACTAGAAGAAAATGAAAAATTTATATTTTATCCTGCTCAATTTTGGGCTCACAAAAACCACAAATACATTATCGATGCAATTGAAATTTTAAAAGCTCAAAAAAAAATAAAATTTAAAACTATATTCTGTGGTACTAATAAAAAAAATTTTACATATATAAAAAATGAGATAAAAAAGAAAAAACTAGAAAATGATATTATTATATTTCCTTTTCTGAGTAATGAACAAATAATTTCTCTTTACAAAAAAACACTAGCTTTAGTTATGCCAACTTATGTTGCTAGATCTACTCTTACTTTGTATGAAGCATTTTTTTTTAAAACTCCAGTCTTATATTCGAACGGTATACTTGATAAAGAGCTAGAACAATTTGTAACAACATTTAACCTAAATAATCCAAATGATTTAGCTCAAAAATTAGAAGATCTTATAAATACAAATAACAATTTTAATGAAAAAATTAATAATGCATATTTATATTTTCAACAAAACTTAAAAAATGAAACAAGAGAAAAAATATTATTAGACATTATAAAAAATTATAAATATATCCAAAAAAGATGGAAAGATTCTTGATTTAATTTTTAAACGACTTTAATATATCTGAAAGGTTATCTTTAGGAGTCCATCCTATTTTTTTTATTTTGTTAATATTAGCTATTAAAAAGCTTGTTTTAGAACTATTAACAAATCTAAATTTAATTTTTTTATTTAAAATTTTTGATATTTTTAATGGTATATTTTGTAAATTGGTTTTTTTACCTCTCGCTAAGTTATAGATACCTTTAGATTTTAAAACCCATAACCACTTTATAATCAAAGATATGTCTCGCGTGCTTATAAAGTCTCTATAATGGTTCAAGTTCTTAAATAATATTTTATCTTCTTTGGTTTTATTAATTTTATCAAATATTGAAGGAACTACAAAAGAATTTTTTTGGGCTGGATGAGTGAAGCTAAATATACGTCCGATGCAGTAAGGGATATTTTTTTTTAATTTACTTTCTACGTATCTTTCAGCTTTTAATTTTGTTTTACCATATTTAGAAATAGGGTTTTTTTTATAATTCTCTTTGATATTAACATTTTTTTTAGGATAACTATATACGTGTGAAGTCGAAGCAAAAAAAAACCATTTTAAATTTTTTTTATATTTAAGAATTAAATCAATCAAATTTTTCGTACCAAAATAATTAACTAAATAAGCTTTTCTATAATTTTTTTTAACTTCATTTGTTGGTACTATTGCTGCTAAATGAATAATTAAATCAAATTCATTCTTTAAAATCCATTTTTTTAAATCTTTTTTTTTTGTTATATCTCCTTTAAAAGAGTTAAACTTAAAGTTTAAAATCCTTTGAATTTCAGAACCAAGTACGCCTGTTGAGCCTGTAATTCCACACTTGACCATTTATAATCTATCAATCATTAAAAGATGATTTGTTAAATTTAATAAAGAACTTTTTGTAATTGGATTTATATGTAATCCAATAAAAAAACCTCTGTCTTCTATTGTTTGAGAATTTTTAAAATTTATTTTTGCTTTATTAAGACCGTATAATTCTATGCTTTTTTGATTCATAAAGTTTCCGCTTAAAATAGGTCTCGTTTCAATATTCTGTTTTTTTAAATAATTCAAAAATTTTTCTTTTTTATGAAGTAAATTTTCATTTATCATTAATGGAAATCCAAACCAACTTGGTTGTAAGTTTTTAATTTCATTAAAAAATTTAAATTGATTTTTCCATTTTGTTGAAGACTTTAAAAATTCAATAATTTTGGTTCTATTTTTTGATCTTATATCCATAAACTTATTTAATCTTCTAAATTGATTTAAGCCAATTGCTGCAGTTATATCTAATGGTCTCAAATTAAAACCTGAATTAATAAAATTAAATGTATTTTCTTTTATTTGATTTTTAATCTTTGGATTAAAACCTCTATCCCAGCCATGAGATCTAAGCGAATGTAATAATCTATAATCTTCATCTGTATGACAAACAATCATTCCTCCTTCACCAGAAGTAATTTGATGAGAATAGTAAAATGAATATGTGCCAAAATCACCATAAGTTCCTAAAAATTTATTTTTAAATTTGGAACCTAAGGATTCACATGCATCTTCAATCAAATATATATTATTTTTTTTGCACAAATTTGAAATTTTTAAAATGTCTGAAGAATTACCTAAAACATGAACAGCCATAATTACTTTTGTTTTTTTATTAATATTTTTTTCTACTTCTTTATAATCAACGTTAAAACTATCTAAATTTACATCGATAAATTTTGGTTTTAGGCCTGCTTGTACGAGAGGCCATAATGAAGTTGACCAACAAAGAGCTTGAATAATAAACTCATCATTTTTTTTTAAGTAATTTTTTTTCATTGGATTTACAAGTGCAAATGCAGCTAGTAAATTTGCTGAGGATCCTGAATTAACCATTAAAGCATGTTTAACGTTTAAATATTTAGCAAATTCATTTTCGAATTCTTTAGTAATTGCTCCCATAGTAATTTTTCCCGAAAGCAAAACATCTAAAGCTGATAAAATATCTTCATTAGAAAAAGCATCTTCTAATAAAGTATATTTTTTCAAATTTTTTTCATTTTCACTTTTTAAATATTTAGTTAAAAAATTTTTAATTTCTTTTTTCATAATTATTTAAAGTTAAACTTATATTTAGTATTTAATGAATCTTTATCAATAAATATTCAAAACATCAAATTTCCAAATTTTAATAAGAATTTTTTTTTTTTGGAAATAATTTTTTAATTACATCTTGTTTAAAATTTATGGCTGCTCTGTCTATAATTTTTGCTAAACTTGCATATTTTTTTACAAATCTATAATTTGTAGAATTTAAACCCAATAGATCATCAGTGACTAAAACCTGTCCATCACAATCAATTGAGGCTCCGATGCCTATTGTAGGTACTTTTACTGAACTAGTGATTTTTTTTGACAAAGATTTTTCTGTACACTCTAAAACAATTGAAAAAACACCTGACGAGGCAAGTAATTTTGCATCGTTAAAAATTTTATTTTTTTCAATTTCAGTTTTTCCTTTAAACCTAAATTTTCCTTTTTCAAATTGTGGAAGTAGACCCACATGTCCCATCACTTGAACTTTATTTTTGACTAAATGCTTTATAATTTTTATTATTTTTTTTCCACCTTCTAGTTTAACTGCATCACATCCTGTTTGAGAAATAATATATTTAGCATTTTTAAGAGCTTCTTTAGTATTTTTATATGTTCGATATGGCATATCAACAACCATAAGACTTTTTTTAATTCCTTTTTTTACACTTTTAGAATGTTCAATCATTGTTTTTAAAGAAACATTTCTTGTTGTATCGTAATTATAAAGTACAGATCCTAAGGAATCTCCAACTAAAACAATATCGCAGTGTCTATCTAAAATTTCAGCAATATTTTTTGAATATGCAGTAAGACAAATTATTTTTTTTTTATTTTTTTTTTTTATTATTTTTTTTATTTTTTTAGAAAACATTTTATTCTAACTCAATTGTACTAGGTGGTTTAGAGGTTACATCATAAACCACTCTATTAATTCCCTTAATGTTATTTATAATTTTATTAGAAATAGATTGCAAAAATTTTTTATTGAAATTAAAAAAATCAGCAGTCATGCCATCTTCAGAAGTAATTGCTCTTAGAAGACAAATATGTTCATAAGTTCTATTATCTCCCATAACTCCAACAGTTTTCACTGGAAGTAAGGCTGCATAAGCCTGCCATATTTTATGATAAAGGTTATATTTGCGTAAGTGATTAATAAAATAACAATCAGCTTCTTTTAAAATATTTATTTTTTCTTTTGTTATAATCCCTGGTATTCTTATTGCTAAACCGGGCCCAGGAAAAGGATGTCTAGAAATTATTTCTTTTGATAATTTTAATTCCAATCCAAGTTTTCTAACCTCGTCCTTAAATAAATATTTTAAAGGTTCAACTAATTTAAGTTTCATTTTTTTTGGCAAACCACCAACATTATGATGTGATTTAATTTTTGAAGTTTGACTCCCTGTAACAGATTTGCTTTCAATCAAGTCAGGATATAACGTGCCTTGAGCCAAAAATTTTACCTTTTTAATTTTTCTAGAATATTTTTCAAAAATCTTGATAAACAATTTACCAATTATTTTTCTTTTTTTTTCAGGATCTGAAACATTTTTTAATTTATTTAAAAATTCATTAGAAGCATCAACGTAAATTAAATTCATTTTTAATTTTTTTTTAAATGTATTAACTACTTGGTTTTCTTCATTTTTTCTTAATAATCCTGTATTAACAAAAATACAAGTTAGTTTTTTTCCGATTGCGCTGTTAATTAGTCTGGCAACAACGCTACTATCAACTCCTCCTGATAAAGCACATATAACTTTTACATTGCCAACTTGTTTTCTAACAGATTTAATTAATTTAAATTTTTGCTGTTTAGAAGACCAATTTCTTTTAGCTTTGCATATTAGAAACAGGAAATTTTTTAATAAAATTTTTCCTTTATCGGTGTGAGTTACTTCTGGATGAAATTGTACTCCATAAAGTTTTTTTTTGTTATTTTCTATAATTGTTAAATTTGAATTTTTGCTTGATGCAATTATTTTAAATCCTTTTGGTAGTCTGGAAACTTGGTCTGCGTGACTCATCCAAACATTATTTACATTGTTTTTACTAAAGAAATTTTTAACTAATAAACTATTATTTTTTTTTTTAACTTTTGCTAAACCAAACTCTCTAAATTTTGATTGCTTAACTTTGCCTCCCATTATTTTTGAAATTATCTGATGACCAAAACATATACCTAAAATTGGTATGTCTAATTCAATAATTTTCTTATTAAATTTAATTTTATGGTTTTGATAGACGTTAAGTGGACCACCTGATAAAACTATTCCCTTTACGTCCTTAAAAATTTTTAAATTATTTGTTTTTTTATGACTTATAATTTCAGAAAAAACTCCTAACTCTCTAATTCTACGCGCTATTAATTGCGTAAATTGAGAACCAAAGTCAATGATTAAAATTTTTTTTAAATTATTGTTTAGACTCATCTTTTGCTTCAATATTTGTTAATCTTTCATCAATACTTTTAGTTTTATCACAAAGAGTTGAGCAAATAATTTTAAATTTTTTTGTTAAATCTTTAACTTCTGAAAAATTTGAATTTTTTAGTTTAATGTCTATTAACATATATAACGCATCTTCATTATCTGGCTCTAATAACAAAGTGGTTTCTAAATATTTTATTTCTTCTCTTTCATTTTCTTCTGATTTGTAAATTTTTGCTAAATAAAGATATGATTCAGCGTCTTTTGGATTAAAAACAATATTTCTCTGAAATAAAAATTTTGAATCTTCCAATTTTTTTTTATCATACATTTTCTTTGCTTCGTCAAAAAAATTGTCTTTTGCACTAGCTGTAATATTAAAAAAAAAATGAATTAATAGGGTACAAATAAATAGCTTTTTCATTAAAATTTACTTTCTTTCTTAACTTCGTCTATATTATGTACCATACTTTCGTAAAAACCAGCTTTGGTAATTTTTAAAAATTTAGATTTATTTCTTAAATTAATTATTTTTTTCGACCCTAAATACCCCATAGATGATTTAAGGCCTCCAATTAATTTATATATAATTTTTTCAAGATCACCTTTATATTTAACTAACCCTTCTACGCCTTCTGGAACATATTTTGATGTATCTTGTTGAATTTTTTGAAAATACCTTTCTGCTGATCCTTTGTTCATAGCTCCAACAGAGCCCATGCCACGAAAATTTTTGTATAGTTGGCCATTTTTTTTTATTAGTTTACCAGGTGTTTCTTTAGTTCCAGCAAACAATGAACCTATCATCACGGCATCAGCACCTGCAGCCAAAGCTTTTGCAATATCTCCTGAAAATTTTATTCCTCCATCAGAAATTATTGAAACTTTTTTATTTTTTGTTCCTTTTTTTACTTCTAAAATTGCACTTAATTGTGGGACTCCTATTCCCGCCACTAGTCTTGTAGTGCAAATAGAACCGGGGCCAATTCCAACTTTTATTATATCTACACCAAGTTTTATTAAAAACTTAGCTGCTTCAGCTGTAGCTATATTTCCAGCACAAAGTGTTGTGTATTTTGATTTCTTTTTTTTAATTTTTTTAATTATTTCAGATACCTTTTTAGTATGAGCGTGTGCGGTATCTACAACAATTAAATCTACTTTTTCTTTTAATATTGCCTCAGCTCTTTTTATTTCTTTTGGGCCAGCCCCGACCGCAGCCCCAACTATAAGTTTTTTTTTTTTAACTTTATTAATTTCATAAATTTGTTTCTTAATATCAAGATTTCTATGAATAATTCCAATACCCCCAGCTTTGGCAATGGCTATTGCCATTTTAGATTCTGTTACTGTATCCATGGCTGATGACAGAATAGGTATTTTTAAAGTTAAATTTTTTGACAAAATAATTTTAGTGCAAACGTCTGAGGGCAAAACTTCAGAATATCTAGGAGCTAGAGTAACATCATCGAAAGTAAGTGCTTCTTTTATAGGACCCATATTAATGTATATATGTTTTTTTAAAAATTAAAAGTCTCTAACGTAAATTTTTACAAATAATAAAATTTTCTTTGGAATCTTTTCTACTGGACTTTGGTTTAAATACATTAACTTTTTTAAATACATTGTTTGCCATACTAACTACCTCATTAAAAGTCGAACCCATGAAGATTTTTGAGACAAATTTACCGTCTTTGCTCAAAATATCTTTAGCAAAAATTATTGCCTCTTTGCATAGTTCTCCAGTAGAAATTGAATCAACGCTTTTATTTCCTGTAGTATTAACTGCCATATCAGAAACAACTACATCAACTTTAGATTTAAAATGTTCTTTAATTTGAGCTTGAAAATCTGTCTCTGTAAAATCACCTGTAATCTGTGATGTATTATTGATGTTTTCCATTTTTTTTAAATCAATAGATAAAATTTTTCCACTTTTTACTTTCTTTACTGCATATTGTGACCATCCTCCAGGAG
The DNA here is from genome assembly GCA_902608305.1 of uncultured Pelagibacteraceae bacterium. Lineage (GTDB taxonomy): Bacteria > Pseudomonadota > Alphaproteobacteria > Pelagibacterales > Pelagibacteraceae > Pelagibacter. The sequence goes on from CACLNK010000001.1 coordinate 44,598, forward strand.
CGGCTCCAAGATCAATTAAAGAAATACTATTTCTTAAAATTTTAAATTTTTCGTCAATTTCTTGTAATTTATAAGCAGATCTAGATCTATATCCATCAACTTTGGATTGTCGAACATAAATGTCTCTTCTTTGTCTGTTGATCCAATTTTTTGAAATTTTATTTTTTTTCAATTATTGATTAAACCTTAAACTTTTGAGTATAGTATTTCCATCTAGATTTTTAATATCTATTGTTACATTTTTATCTAATCGCATATCTTTATTGTCTTTCCATATTCCTGCAGCAAGATGCATAATTCCTATTTTGTAATTTGGTAAATATGGTTCAACAAAAGTTTGTTCTTTATCATCATATTTAGGAAGAAGATTGCTTGCTATCCAATTGCAATTCAAAGGTAAAAATTCAGTTTCAACATTATCAATATAAACACTCATGTTAATAGCGAGTCCTTCTGAACCAAAAATTTTTCCTGCCTTAAGAGTTGTTGCAAGGTTATGCTGCCAACTTTTCCAGCATGGTGAATTATGTTGCATCGAAAAAACGCCAATGTTTACGTGTGGAGCAAATGCCAATTTTCTAGCTTTATTTAAATTAATTTTTGAACTTATTGCATGTTTAAAATTTTGAGATTTGATAATAGCTATTTTTCCAAAAAGCCATCTAACTTTTGACATAATCTTATACCCTGGACTGAATGTTTGAGTAATGCCAAGTTTGCCATTTTCACAAGCTTTAAAATATAATTCAATTGATTTCCAATCATTGACCCATGCGTCACAATCAATCCATAAATATTTTTCATAATTTGGAAAATATTTAGGAAGAAAAGCTCTTGATACTTGGCTTTTAAGCCATTCTTTTCCTATAACTTTAAATGCAGAAACATCAATATCCCATTCTGCACTTTTTATTTCATCAACTTTTTTTCTTAAAGTATTTTTTTGATCTTGTTTTAGGCCAGCATCTAAAACACAAATTGCTACATTTTTACTTTCATCAAATCTTTTAATTGAATCGATTAATTCGTTTAATAACTCAAAATAATCAGAGTTTGCTAATGAAATGATTGCATTTTTTTTCATTTATAACACATCTTCAAAATCTTCATTTTCATCATTTAGATTTTTAATATTGTGTTTTTTATTCAACTTTTGATAATGAATAAAGCTTAAAGGAATAATGCATAAATATATTGTGCCAGTTATAATCATTACTTTAAAAGGATATATTAATAAAAGACCAAAAAATAAAACTATCCCAAATAACAAAAAAATAGTCATACTTCTAGGAACAATAATTTTTTTGAATGAATAAGTTGGAAACTTGCTTATTAAAAGAAATGAAATTGCTATAAATAAAATTGGTACTGATAATTTATAATTAACATTAAATAATTCAAGTTCACTTAAACTATATATTAAAGGCATTAAAACTAAAATACCTCCTGATGGAGATGGTATTCCTTGAAAAAAATTATCTTTCCATGAGGGTTCCTCATTAGAATTAACATTAAATCTAGCAAGTCTTAAAGCTACGCACACAACATAAATTAAGCATATTAACCAACCAATTTTTCCTAAATTGTTTAAAGACCAAAAATACATTATAAAAGCTGGAGCAACACCAAAACTTATTACATCTGTTAGTGAATCTAGCTCTTTTCCAACTTTTGTAGTAGCTTTAATTAATCTCGCTATACGACCATCCAAACCATCAATTAAAGCTGCAAATACAATTGCTATAATAGAAAGCTCATATTTTGCATCAATTGCAAATTTAATTGAACTTAATCCTACACATACTCCAATTAAAGTAAGTGTATTTGGTAAAATCATTCTCACTTTTTTTTCTGAGACTAATCTAAAATTACTTTTTGGTTGTTCCATTTAATTATTTTCTAGCTAATAATGTTTCTCCAGCAATAGCTTGTTGGTTTGCTTTAATAAGAGGATTATAATTTTCAAAATATATCTCTGCTCTACTTCCAAATCTTATTATTCCAATTCTAGAGCCCTGTTGTAATTCCTGGTCTTTTGAAGTTTCACAAACAATTCTTCTTGCTATTAATCCGGCTATCTGAACTACAACAATATCTTCACCTTGTTTATTTGTAATTTTATAATAATTTCTCTCATTGTCCTCGCTTGCTTTATCTAACGAAGCATTTAAAAATTTTCCTGGTTTATAAAGAATTTCCGAAACTTTTCCAGCACATGGCGATCTATTTACATGGCAATCAAAAGCATTCATAAAAATACTAATTTTTTTAAAATTTTTATTTTCCAAACCAAGTTCTTTAGGTCCTTTTGTTTCTGTTACCTCTAAAACTAATCCGTCTGCAGGGCTAACCAAATAATTTTCATCATTAATTGAAACTCGTTCAGGATCTCTAAAAAAATAATAAATCCAAACTGTAAGCAATAAACTTATTAATCCTAAAAAACTGCTTACAAAATATAGAACTATTGTTATGAAAACAGCTATAATTAAAAATTTATAACCCTCTGAATGAATTTTTGGAAAAATCTTATCTAGCATAATCTTTAATTTGATAATTCTTGATTAATATGTATATAAAACTCCAAAATTCAATTAATAAGATATATTGTTAAATATATGAGCAAAATTAAGGTTAAAAACCCAATAGTCGAGTTAGATGGCGATGAAATGGCTAGAGTAATATGGGCTTTTATTAAAAACAAGCTGATATTGCCCTATATGGATTTAAAAATAGAATACTTTGATTTGGGAATTAAGAGTAGAGACAACACTTCTGATCAAATTACCATTGAATGTGCTAATGCAATAAAGAAAAATGGTGTTGGAATTAAATGTGCCACCATAACACCTGACGAAGGTAGGGTTGAAGAATTTAGTTTAAAAAAAATGTGGCGTTCACCCAATGGAACAATTCGAAATATTATTGGGGGAACTGTTTTTAGAGAACCTATAATATGTAAAAATATTCCAAAACTTGTGCCCTCTTGGACTAATCCAGTAATAATTGGTCGTCATGCTTTTGGAGATCAATATAGAGCAACAGATTTTAAAGTACCAGGCAAAGGTAAATTAGAAATTAAATGGACGGCAGAAGATGGGAGTGGTGAAAAAAAATATGAAGTATTTAACTTTCCTGGTCCAGGAATTGCTTTATCAATGTACAACTTGGATAAATCTATCGAAGATTTCGCAAGATCTTGCTTTAACTATGGATTGATAAAAAAATGGCCTGTTTATTTTTCAACCAAAAATACAATATTAAAAACTTATGATGGAAGGTTTAAAGATATTTTTGCTCACATTTTTGAAAGAGAATTTAAATCAAAATTTGAAAAAAATAAGATCACATACGAACATAAATTAATTGACGATATGGTCGCTTGTGCAATGAAATGGAGTGGTAAATATATTTGGGCATGCAAAAATTATGATGGAGATGTTCAGTCAGATACCGTTGCTCAAGGCTATGGATCTTTAGGTTTAATGACCAGTGTTCTGCTTGCACCAGATGGAAGAACTATGGAATCGGAGGCTGCCCATGGAACTGTCACAAGACATTTTAGATTACATCAACAAGGAAAGGAGACTTCAACTAATCCTATTGCTTCCATTTTTGCTTGGACAAGAGGTTTAAAACATAGAGGCGATTTAGATAATAACGAAGAACTAACAAATTTTTCATCAACTTTAGAAAAAGTTTGTATTAATACTGTCGAAAGTGGGTCAATGACAAAAGATCTTGCAATCTTGGTTGGACCTTCAAATAAATATATGACAACCAATCAATTTTTGGATGAATTAGATGGTAATTTAAAGAAAAAACTAAATTAAAGATTTTATTTTTTCAAAAGCTTCATCAATCTTATTTATTTCTAATCCACCAGCTTGTGCAAAATCAGATCTTCCACCACCGCCCTTCCCTCCAACTATCTCTGAACCAGCTTTTGCAAGTTTTACTGCATCATACTTTTCCTTAAGCTTATTTGTTACACCCACAGCTAAGCCGATTTTGTTATCTTTGCTTGCAAATACAACGACTATTCCTTCTCCTAATTCTTTCTTTCCAACATCAACTATCTTTCTCAGGTCTTTTGGGGATAAGTCATTAATTTTTTGAAATCTAACTTTTACATTTTTAATATTTTGATCGTTAATTATATTTTTTTTTTTATCAGATAAAATGGATTTGACTAAAAGCTGTTCATGTTGCTTAATTAAATCTTTTATTAAAACTTGCTGATTTTTGTTTTCTAAATTTGGCTTTCCTCCAAACTTAATAATTTTTGCTGCTAAATCTTTAACTTTTTCTTCACTCTCCTGGCTTGAAAGATCTGATAATTTTTCTTTTTCACTTAAATACTCTTGCAGCTGTTTATCTCTCAAAGCTTCAACTCTTCTAATACCTGCTGCTATTGAAGATTGGTTAATTATCTTAAATTTTCCAATATCCCCTGTGTTTCTAACATGCGTTCCACCACATAATTCGGTAGAAAAATACTTATCTTTTTCATCCCCCATAGATAAAACTCTTACCTCATCGCCATATTTTTCACCAAACAAAGCTAAAGCACCATTATCTACGGCCTCTTTTGGAGTCATTATTCTTGTTCTAACGTCAGATTTTTTTTCAATCATTGAGTTAACATGGGTTTCTATTTTTTTCACTTCTTCAGGTGAGATAGATTTCATATGACTAAAATCAAATCTCAATCTATCTGGCGCAACTAATGAACCTTTTTGAATTACATGAGTTCCTAATACTCTTCTAAGGGACTCGTGCAATAAATGTGTTACAGAATGATAAGCTCTAATGTTTTCTCTTCTGTTAATATCTATCTTCATTTCAACATTTTCATTTAACCTAATAGAACCTTTAACTATTTTTCCATAATGGATAAAAAGGTCTCCTAATTTTTTTTGAACATCAATTACTTCAAAAATAAATTTTTCAGAAGAAATCGTTCCTGTATCACCAACTTGTCCTCCAGATTCCCCATAAAATGGTGTTTGATTACATATTATTATTCCATCCTCTCCATTGTTTAATGAGTCAACTTCTTTGCTATTTTTTAATAAAGAAATAACTACACCTTCAGCTTGATTAGTTTCATATCCTAAAAATTCTGTTGGGCCCAATTTGTCTTTTATACCAAACCAAATTTCATCGATAGAATCATCTCCAGAACCTTTCCAATTTTTTTTAGCAAGTTCTCTGCTTTCTTTCATCAGAGATTGAAATTTTATGTAGTCAACTTTTAAAGATTTATTTTTTAAAATATCTTCTGTTAAATCTATTGGAAATCCATAAGTATCATAAAGTTTAAATGCTACTTCACCAGATAAAATTTTGTCAATTTTTGAAATCTCATCATTTAAAATTTTTATTCCACGCTCCAAAAGAACTAAAAATTTTTCTTCTTCCATTCTTAAAGTTTCTTTAATCAAAGATTGTGCTCTGTTAAGTTCAGGATAATTATCTGACATTTCTTCTTGAAGTGTTTTAAATATATTAAAGAATATTGGTTCTTTTGCTCCTAGTAGGTGAGAATGTCTCATTCCTCTCCTCATTATTCTTCTAAGTACATAACCTCTACCTTCATTAGAAGGTAAAACTCCTTCAGCAATTAAAAATGAACTTGCTCTTAAATGATCGGCAATAACTCTAAAGCTTGAAACATTTTTTTCGTCTGGTTTTTTATTGACAGCATTAGAAGTTGCTTGAATTAATTTTTTAAAATGATCGGTTGTATAATTATCATGACTTCCTTGTAGTAAAGCTGAAATTCTTTCTAATCCCATTCCAGTATCCACAGATGGTTTTGGCAAATCAATTCTCTTGTCTTTGGTAATTTGTTCAAATTGCATGAAAACTAAGTTCCAAATTTCAATAAATCTATTTCCATCTTGATCTTTTGTTCCGGGTAATCCACCTTTTAGATGTTCGCCATGATCAAAGAAAATCTCAGAACAAGGCCCACATGGGCCTGTTTCTCCCATAGACCAAAAATTATCTGAAGTTGCTATTCTAATTATTCTACTTTCGTTTAAACCAGCTACTTTTTTCCATAAATTAAATGCATCATTATCTTCCTTAAAAACTGTTACATAAAGCTTGTCTTTGTTAATTCCAAATTCTTTTGTAATTAAATCCCAAGCCAAACTAATAGCTTTTTCTTTAAAATAATCTCCAAAAGAAAAATTACCTAGCATTTCAAAAAATGTATGATGTCTTGGGGTATAACCCACGTTTTCTAAATCATTATGTTTGCCGCCTGCTCTTACACATTTTTGTGAAGTGGTTGCTCTTTTATAATTTCTTTTTTCTAAGCCAGTAAAAACATTTTTAAACTGGACCATTCCAGAATTAGCAAACATTAAAGTAGGATCATTATTTGGAACTAAATTGCTAGATTCAACAATCTTATGATCGTTTTTTTCAAAATACTTTAAAAACGTATTTCTTATTTCTTTTAATGATTTGCCAGTCATATTTTTAAAATACAGCTTTTTTATTTGATGTCTAGATAACTGTAAGGGAAAAAAGGCGCTTAAAATAAGCGCCTTTTATTAACTAAAGATGGCTTTTAACTAATTCTTTTGTGTTGGAATTTCTTCCTTAGGATCAATTTTATCTTTTTCTTGATCTAATGGGTTGCCTTCTATCTTTTTAGATATAACTCCAGCTTTTTCTCTTATTGCTATTTCAATTTCAGCTGCAACTTTTGGATTTTGTTCTAAATAAATCTTAGCATTTTCTCTGCCTTGACCTATTTTTTCTCCTTTATAAGCATACCACGCGCCTGATTTTTCAACTATATCGGCTTTAGCTCCAAGATCTACTAACTCTCCAACTTTACTAATTCCTTTGCCATACATCAAATCAAACTCTACAACTTTAAAAGGTGGTGATACTTTATTTTTTACTACTTTCACTCTTGTAGAATTTCCAATAATTTGGTCTTTATCTTTTATTGCTCCAATTCTTCTAATATCCATTCTCACTGAAGAATAAAATTTTAATGCATTTCCTCCTGATGTTGTTTCAGGACTTCCAAACATCACTCCAATTTTCATTCTTATTTGGTTTATGAAAATAACCATTGTATTTGTTCTAGAAATTGAGCTTGTAAGTTTTCTTAATGCTTGACTCATTAATCTTGATTGAAGACCTACGTGATGATCTCCCATATCACCTTCAATTTCTGCTCTTGGAGTAAGTGCTGCAACTGAGTCTATTACTAAAACTGAAACTGATCCTGATTTTATTAGTGTGTCAGCTATTTCTAATGCCTGTTCACCTGTATCAGGTTGCGAAATTAATAATTCTTCAGTATCAACTCCTAATTTTTTTGCATATACTGGGTCTAAAGCATGTTCTGCATCTACAAAACCACATATACCTCCGTTTTTCTGAGCTTCGGCAACAACTTGTAAAGCTAGCGTAGTTTTTCCTGATGACTCAGGACCATAAATTTCAATAACTCTTCCTTTTGGCAAACCTCCTATACCTAATGCCAAGTCTAAACTTAAAGATCCTGTAGAAATAGATTCAATATCCATTGCTGTTTGTTGGCCAAGTTTCATTACTGAACCTTTGCCAAAAGTATCTGTGATTTGACTGATTGCTGCGTCTAAAGCTTTATTCTTTTCCTTTTTATCTAAATCTTGGTCTTTTGTAGATTTAACTACTTTTAGGTTGTTTTTAGTCATTTTTACCTCTTTTTTTTATAATAATTAGTGTTCGAATCATATTTTTAAATGTACACATTTTGTTCTCATTATCAATATAATAATTGCTAAACCTTATAAAATGGTTGATTTACTTAGTTAATTTGAAGGTGTTCCAATGTCAATAATCCAATAGACTGCAATAACTTGAATTGAGATAGTAGATAATTTCTTTCAGCGTTAGCAAAGCTGATTTTTGAATCTAAAAGTAAACTATTAGATTGAATAACGTCTAGAGTAGATCTTCCAAGGCCAGACTCATATTCAACTGTAATCCCTTCATTTGCTATTTCTGCTGCTTTAACCTGAGATTTAACTGAATCTAATAAACTTTTTGATGATTGAAAGTTAGACCAAGCACTTGCAACATCTGTATTATTTGTTTTGATCGCATTATCTAATAACAATTTTTTTTGATATTTTATATTTCTATTTTTATTAACTTCAGCTTTATTTTTTCCACCAGTATAAAAAGGCCACTTAACTGTAGCTTTAAGTATTTTTTTATCACGTTCATTATAAGTAGAGCTTAAGTCTTCAGTTTGTGAAGCTTCAAAGGATAAAGATGCTGAAGGTAGCATATCTGACTCAGCTATTCGTATGTCTTTTTCTGACTGTAAATATTCTAATTTAGCAATAATTAATATTGGATTTCTCTTTTTAGAAATATTATTAGCTTCATTTAAATTTTTAGGAATTTTAATATTTAGTTTTGGATTTTCATTTAAATCATCAAAATTAATAATTGTACCAATAACATTTTCATAAACTAGTCGACTTGTCATAGTATCATTTTTTGCTTGTATAAATTTTGCTTTGGCCCCAGCTAATGAAGACTCGGACTGTGCTAGGTCTGAAATAGTAATTTGTCCTCTTTCTAATCTTGCTTGATCTGTCTCTACTTGTCTATCAAGTAGACTGATATTGCTTTGGTTAATTTTTAATTTTTTATTTGTAAAAATTAATCCTGTATATGCCTCTACAGCTTTATAAAGTATTTCTTGTTCTACTTTTAAAATTTTTGCTTTAGCTAAATCCATGCCAATTTTACTTTTTTCTAAATCTGCACTTCTACTTTTTCCATCGTATAAAGTTTGTTCAATCAATATGGATTTTGTTAATGGATCAACATCGGTAATTGTTGCATCTTCTCCACTTTGGTTTGTAAGTTTAGTTGTATCTTCTCTACTTTTAGTTCCTGTGATAGTTATAGTGGGTAAAAATTCGCTTTTCGAAATGTTTAAATTTTCTTGTGAAATATTTATATTTTCTCTCTCTGCATTCAAAACTAGATTATTTTTATAAGCTTCTAATAATGCTTCAGGCAAAGTTACAGCTAATAAGTTAGTGTTAAAAAGAAAACTTATAAAAAAAATAATAAATATTTGTTTCATTAAGATGCAAATCTTATGTTATTAATTTGGTGAAATTTATTTAAAGTTAAAACTACTTTCGAAATTTTTGGCATATCTTTAAACATTTGTAATGTTACTCTTTCATAAGTCATCATAAATCTTTTAACTTCTTTATTTGTCATAACCTTTGAATTAATATTTTTTTTTGTTTTTAATTTTCTTTCTTGTTTAATTCTCCAAGATCTTAACAAATTAAAGCTTTGAGTTTTTAGATATATAACGCTCGCAAGTTTAGAGTATAATTTTTTATATTTAGTTTTAAGTTGAAAATTTACATATTTTCTCCATTTAGCTGACGTGTCTTCATTTTTTTCCATTAAATTTACAGGTTGTATCAATTGTTTATTTTTTTGAGGTCTAGCTCCTACACACCAACCTTCCAAAATAACAATATCTGGTTTTTTTTTTAATTTATACCACTTATTTTTTTTAAATCTATCATCTATAGATTTATCAAATTTAGGTAATGATATTAATTTAAAATTATTAGTATTTAATTTTCTAAAAAAATTAAGAATTATTTTAACATCATGTGTTCCTGGAACACCTCTTGTTTGCAATAATGGGTGTACATTTTTTGATAATTTATATCTTTCTTTTATTGTTTTATAAAAATCATCAATAGAAATAACAAAGGTTTTTTTTTTAAAGTATTTTTTTAATATAATGGAAATAATAGATGTAATCGTTGTTTTGCCTATTCCTTGTCCTCCTGACAAACCAAGAATTAATGTTTTAGATTTATTTTTTTTTTGATCAACAATCCAAAAACATAAGGGTATCAAGTAAGTCTTTAACATTTTCTCTTTATTTTTAAATTTTTCTTTTTTTGTTTCCTGTGAAGAAATAAACTTAAAACAATCAGTTTTTACCTTTAAAAAACATTCATTAAATAATTGCATTAAACAGGTTATTTTTTGTCTAGTGGATGATTTTCACCGTCGTTTATAACTATATTTTCTAACTCAAAAGGTTTTACTCCTTCTATGCACGCAACATTCAACATATAAACTTTATCATGATTGCTTCTTGGATTTGAATAAGTATAAATTCCACACTTTGAGCAAAAATAATGTTCAGCTACTTTTGTATGATATTGATAAAGTGTTAAAAGTTCTTTTCCTTTTATAAGTTTAAAATTTCCTGGGTCAACTGGTGTCATTATGTAACCTCTTCTTTTACAAAGAGAGCAGTTACATCTCACAAGTTTTTCAAATCCCTCTTCAGGTAACTTCACCTGAATTTCTACTCCACCACAATGACAAGTTAATTTTTTCATTAGTTTATTTATAAATTTCATAACACGATTTTTCTTATCTGATAATAGTTATCCACAATAACATTTAGTCCTGCTTCAAATGTTCATGTTTTGATTCACTTCTGATTCACTTGTGGACTCAAAATACAACCTGATTGACTATATCTTAAATATCATATAGAACAAAACAAGAACATGAAACTAACAGTCCCATTTTACTTACATAAAGCAGGTGCGGGTTTCCCCTCTCCTGCTACAGATTACATAGAAGAAGACGTTGATCTAAATATTCATCTAATCAAAAATGTTCCTGCAACTTTTATTATTAGGGTTCAAGGAAAATCAATGATGGAAGTTGGGATCTACGATGGAGATTTATTGGTTGTTGATAAAAGCCTTAAACCAAAAAATTTTTCTACTGTGGTTGCGAATGTTCACGATGAACTTGTAGTAAAAAACTTTGTTAAAGAAAAAGACGAACAATTTCTTACCTCTAGTTCAAAAAAAATTGAAGATAAAATTATTATAAATAACGATTCAGAAATTTTTATTTGGGGAGTTGTCACTTATGTCATCCACTCAGTATACTAAAAAAATAGCATTAATTGATTGCAATTCTTTCTACGTCTCTTGCGAAAGATTATTTAATCCCAAAATCCGAAATAAACCTGTTGTTGTCTTATCAAGTAATGATGGTTGTATAATTTCAAGGTCTAATGAGGCAAAGACTCTTGGTATTAAAATGGGTGATCCCTACTTTAAAGCTAAAGATATAATACTTAAAAATAACGTTCATGTATTTTCTTCAAATTATTCTTTGTACGGAGATCTTTCTAGAAGAGTCATGAGAACTTTAAAACGTTTTAACTCTGAAATAGAAATTTACTCTATAGATGAAGCTTTTTTAGATTTAACTAATTTTCCTGATGATGAAGTAGAAGATGTGGGAAAAGAAATTAGAAGCATCGTATTACAATGGACAGGAATACCCACTAGTATTGGAATTGCAAAAACTAAAACTCTAAGTAAAATTGCCAATCATATTGCAAAGAAAACAAAGTCTGGCATTGTAAGTTTAATAGGCATTAAAGATATTGATCCTATATTAAAAAAGGTAGAAATTAATGATGTTTGGGGAGTTGGTAAACAACTTACAAAGTTTTTTGTTCAAAATGGAATTCATAATGCCAAACAATTAAAAAATATATCTAATACTTGGATAAAAAAAAGTTCCAATGTTTTAAGTTCTAGAACTGCTATGGAGCTTAGAGGTATTTCGTGTATAGCTTTGGAAACTCAAAATTCAAAAAGAAAAAGTTGTGTGGTCTCAAGATCATTCGCAAAAAAAGTAGAAAAACTTCAAGAACTACAAGAGTCAATCACAAGCTATTGCTTAAATGCTGCAGAAAAAATTAGATCAGAATCTTTAATTGCAAAATCAATAACAATATTTATTAGAACTAGTCCTTTTCAAAATCAATTTGCTTATTATTCAAATTCTAAAACTATAGATTTACCAATAGCAACAGACAATAGTATTGAGATAGTTAAAACTGCACTAACTGGATTAAAAGATATTTTTAAAAATGGATATAGATATCAAAAAGCTGGAATAATGTTATCAGGTTTGTCTAGTTCGCAAGGAAGTAAAAATTTATTTTCTTCTATCAAAGATGTTAAAATTAAAAACCTAATGAAGTCCATAGATAATACTAATTATAGATTTGGTCGATCAACTTTAAGTTTGGCTAGTGCTGGAATAAATAAAAAATGGAACATAAAAAGACAATACTCGTCAAAAATTGATACTGCTGATTTTAATTTTTTACCAACGATAAAAGCTATTTAAGATTTTCAATATTATTAATATTTTCTAAAGAATTATTCAGTTCTGTTATATTTTCACGTCCCGAGAGAACAAAGACTGAAATGATCATCGCTATAACCAATGCAACTGGGATAAGTGTAATAATTGAAATGTGTTTTAAAATGAGAAAAATATAAACAACTAGAAAAATTATAGATCTAATTACAACAGTAGATTTAAAAACAGCAATAATTGAAAGAGAATGTTTTAAAAGATCGATAAAACTCATCTTGGATGGACCAAAATATCTAGGCCCTCTAATTGAAGAAACAGATTTACGTACTTTTGCTGTCTTTGATAATGAGCCAGAAAAACTGCTCCAAGTAGCAGCTTCATCAGTCATTTTAACTACTGTGGATTTTGGTAAACAAGTATAATTTCCAAACTTAATGGATTGTCCTGTAAAAACGTAGGCTAAACACTTATGAATCAAATAACAAAATTTAAATATAAATCCTTCTGACCTTTCAATTCTGTCTCCCGTAATAACCACATTGGGATATTCCTTGGCTTTTTCAATAAGCAATTTTATTTCTTCAGGCCTATCTTCTCCATCACCATCCATCGGTATTACATAATCAACATCTTCTTTTTCATTAATATATTTTAATCCGGCAGCATTACATCTTGCATGACCTATATTCTCTTTCATATTAATAACTTGAACTGATTTTAAATTATTTAGATTTAAATTAACTTCAGATCTTTGTTCAGTTGATGCATCATTAACAATTATAACTGAAGCTTCCACATCCAAACTTGTAATTTCTAAATCAATATTTTCTAAAAGTTTAAAAACAGACTGCCAGTCATTATAAATAGGAATGAGTATTTTAATTTTCATTTTAATGGTGGAAGTTTACCAACAACTTTCTTTTTTGATTTACCAACTCTTACTTCATCAAAATAAAGTACCTGTCCAGGGACATCTTGTTGATTATTTTTATTTCTCCATCTAGACATAAAAGATCTGTAAATTCCAAACTTAAAATAAACTTTAGGTTTTTTCTTAACTAAAGTTTTTCCTTCATATTCATATTTTAATTCGTTATTGATCCAAGTTTTAAAAAAACCATCTGGCTTAATAGACCATTTGGCATGTACTAATACGTCAGTCCATTTGCCTCTCATGTCTTCATCTGATGCAACTGTATATAAAACAGAACATTCTGATCCTTCGGGTATACAATCAACAAAATCTTTCTCAATATGGTAACCACCAGCTATTCCCCTATTTGGATTCTGATTTTCAAAAGCAAAAATTGGTCCAATGCCTGAGTTATAAAATTGGCCAAACATTGCTTTAGAAGGATATATAATTGGAAAATCTTTTGGAATAAAAATACTCCATGCATACCACCACTCACCAGGACCAAAACGTGTTCCGCTTAATTCATGTCTTTCTCTATCTTTTTTACAGTCACTCCATCCGTCATCATATCCACAATCTCCGGGTTTTACTTCAAATCTAATTGATTTTTTTCCAGCTCTAACAGGATGACCGTCTTTTTTATTAACAACTTGTAGACCATGTTTTTTAAAATCTTTTTCTAAACTTTTATTATATTTACCACCTCCAGAGGCAACATCTTTTGGTAATCGAAAATGATAATCTGCAAAAACATTATTACACCACAACAAACCCAGAACCACGATCACTAAAAGTTTTTTCATAAATTAATCTCCAATCAAATGATGTGATAATATTCTTGTATGATGTTCTAGTCGATGCTCAAATAAATAAAGTCCTTGCCAAGTACCTAACATAAGTCTTTTGTTTTTTAGACTTAATGTTAACTGGTTATTAGTAAGCACTGATTTTATATGAGCAGGCATATCGTCCTTACCTTCTGTTGTATGTTTATATAGCTTATCATCCATCGGAGCTAATTTATCAAAAAAATTCTTTAAATCATACAAAACATCAGGATCAGCATTTTCTTGGATAACTAGTGATGCACTTGTGTGCAAAATATTAATATTTAATATTCCATTGTTAATTTTTTGTTCATTTAACCAGCCTAAAGTCTTTTCTGTGAAATCATAAAAACCCTGACCTTTAGTTTTTAATATTATTTCATGGAACACTTGTTTCATATATTCAATTTTTCTTTTTCTTCTTTTTCTTTGTTCTTTTGTGTTTTTTATGACGTCTTCTAGTTCTTCCGCTTGATATTCTTTTCATTTAATTACCTCCATATATAACTTTAAAATCTTCTTTTTCTGTACAGAAATAATGTAACCAAATAGAAATATAAGTATAAATTGCAAACACAAACATCGATTGTGAACCTGTAGCAATTGCGAAAGCAAAAGGAATCCCTATTGCAAAAACATACATTGCATTGGAAGACCATTTAAAAATACCCCTATTTTCAAAAGGCATATCTCTATATTTTGGATCAAAATGATCTGCGCCGGCAGCACGCAAAAAACCAAAATATTTCTTAACTGAATAGATCGTATAAACACCTGGAATAAATAAAATTATTGATAATATCCAAGCTAACCATCCAGGTTTATATAGAGAGCCATAATCAACAAAACACAATACAATTGCTGAAAGTCTTGAAATAATTAAAATAAAAAAAATTATCACATAACCTTTAAATCCAATCGTATTACTTATTGATTGCCAACATAGTTCAGATCTCCAACATATCCACACATAAGCTTGATGAATTAAAGGAATAGACATAGCCATTGTAAACCAGCTTAAAGCACTAATTCCAAGAAATGTATTAGTATTACTATCAAGATCAACTAGTTGAGCGCCTATATAAAATAAAACAATAGTCCCACCCAAATG
This sequence comes from uncultured Pelagibacteraceae bacterium, assembly GCA_902608305.1. GTDB lineage: Bacteria > Pseudomonadota > Alphaproteobacteria > Pelagibacterales > Pelagibacteraceae > Pelagibacter. The sequence continues at coordinate 59,677 of CACLNK010000001.1, forward strand.
CCAGATTTGGTGCTTAAAGAAAAAGCTTAATTTATTCTCAGTCATTTAAAAAACAAATCTTCATGTTCTCTTTTATTATATTAGGACCAATACATCCCTGTTCCTTACTCCACACACCTATGACTCCATTATTTTTTGCTCTTATAATATTATTAATATTTCTATGCCATTCTGGTCTTGAAGCTAAATGATAAGATAAATTACCTGCATGCCACTCGTCTCCTTGAACAATTTCTATTTTATTTTCATAGTTTTTGTCCCATAATTTTTGAACTTCATCTGCAATTTTCTTACCTTCATAATCAGTTCTTTTATCTGTTTCAGTTATAGAAACATAAGCATAAGCAAAAGGAGAAAAAATAAATAAAATTAGGAAGACTGTAGTAAAGCCTTTTATTTTATTTAAATTTATTTGTGATTGAAAAATATAAATCACCAAAACTCCAAAGAATAAATAAAAAGGTGTCATCCACATTGTCCTGATCTTAACTCCCATAATCATAGAAGTTAAAAATACCAAAGCTATTGGGACAATGTTTATTGCTAATAAAAATAATAATTTATTATCTTTAAAATTAAATTTAGTTTTGAATTTACTATTTAGAAATAATAACATTAAAAAGAAAGGTATTAATATTCCAATTTGTTTTCCTAAAAAGATTAGCGGATGAATAATGTGGTCTAAGAAATTTTGTTCTCCTGATCCTGTTCTGTGTAGACCATAGCTAATTGTTATATAGTCATTTTCAGTTAACCAAATTAAATGAGGTAGTAAAATTATTAAAAAAGGAATTAGAGATACCATGCATTTAAAATCAATTTTCTTTTTAATAAGCATATAAAGAAAAAGGAAATCCATAGATAAAAGTAAATATATGAACAAATAATGAGATAGGATGCCAAAGGCTGCAAATGTTCCAAATAATAGCCAATCAGTATATTTATTATTTTTAAAACCCTTCCAACAATAAAATACTGTTAATGACCAAAAAGGTAATTCACAAACATAAACATTAAACTCTGGCGTGGTATAGTTATAAAAGTAAATTCCTTCTAAAAGTAAAATAGATAAAAAACTATAAATTTTGTTTTCAAAAAAATCTTTTGATAAGCTCCATATAATAAAAAAAGAAAAAACAACACATGTCTGACTAAGTAAGTAGTATGCCCAATCATTATTTCCAAATATTTGATAAAAAGTTTCAACTAAGAATGCGCTCATTGGAGGATGTTTATTAAATCCCCAATCCAAATTACTTCCCCAAGCTAAAGCTTCGATGGTATCTAGGGGTAAATTATTATTTGTTAATGTTGGTATCAAGGTCCAGACAATTAAATGTGATGTAATAAAAATGTAAAAAAAATTATTTATATTTCTTTTATTATTGAACATTTGTCTAAATTTATATGAATTAAGCAGTATTGACACCTAATAATTGTTGAATATACTCCGGCACATTTTTAAACAAGAAATATGGCAAAAATTTCCAAAACATATATCCCAAATTTAAAAGAAAAATATATGTGTGAAAAACACAAATTATTTTTTAAAAAAAAACTTATTGAATGGAAAACTGAGATTGTAAGATCTAATAATGAAGCTTTATATAATAGCTCATTAGATGATAATAGCGCTTCTGCTGATATTGTGGATCAAGCAAGTTCATACACAGAAAAAAATGTTGAGATGAAAGCAATAAATAGACAAATCAAACTTATTTCTAAAATTGATCAAGCTATAAAAAAAATTGAAAATGGAACATATGGTTTTTGTGCAGAAACAGGAGAACCAATAGGAATTAAAAGGCTTATAGCAAGACCTGTTGCCACGCTATGCATAGCGGCTCAAGAAAAACATGAGAAGGAAGAAAAAGTTTACGCTGACTTTTAAGGTTTAGGTATAATTTCTCCTCTATTCATAAAATCATATCCTTTAATAACAGCGTCTCTTTTTGAAATTTCTAAATACCATCTAGTCAAATTCTTATAATTATTAATCCCAATATCATGCCAATCATGTCTTGCAATCCATGGAAAAGTTGCAACGTCAGCAATTGAGTAATTATCTCCTGCTAGATATTTTGATTGCTCTAATCTTTCATCTAAATCACCATATATAGTTTTGGTTATTCTAAAGTATCTTTCCTCCCCCCATTTATCCTTTCCAGAATTGTAACGATGAAATTGATGGTGTTGTCCTAGCATTGGGCCAACGTAAGCCATTTGAGCCATTAACCACTGGTTAATTTTTGTTCTATCTTTTTGTTCATAAAATTTATTACTTTTTTCTCCAAGATATATAAGGATAGCTCCAGATTCAAAAACAGCTTCTTTATTATTTTCATGATCAATAATTACTGGAATTTTACTAAAAGGACTAATTTTTCTAAATTCAGGATTAAATTGTTCACCCTTTGAAAATTCTCCTCCAGGATTAATATTTATTTTGGTAACTTTGTATTTAAAACCAATTTCTTCAAGCATAATTGAAATTTTTTTACCATTTGGAGTATCTGCTGTTAAAAGTTCTATCACTTTTTAACGCCTAATCTTTCATGAACGCTCTTAGAAGTTGTTGAAAATTCAAACCTTAAGTTTTCATCTGGTCTTGCATATTTAAAACAACCTCTTGCAGCTAGTGCACCTTCATGAAAGCCAGAAAGAATTAATTTTAATTTACCAGAGTAAGTACATATATCTCCTATAGCAAATATTCCTTTATGATTTGTTTCAAAGTTTTCTGTATTAACCGGAATGTGCTTTTTATTTAAATTTAATCCCCAATTAGCAATTGGTCCAAGCTTCATAATTAATCCAAAAAAACCTAAAAGGTAATCTGTTTCTATTTTTTGGATACTTTCATCTTCATGTTTAATTTTAATACTTTTAATTTTTTGATCACCTTCAACTGAATTTAATTGATATTTTGTAAATAATTCAATTTTGCCTTCTTTGCTTAATGTTTTAACTTTATCAACGCTTGCTTGCGATCCTCTAAATTCGTCTCTTCTATGTATTAATTTAACTTTAGAGTTAGCTGATAATTCAATTGCCCAGTCTAAAGCTGAATCTCCACCTCCAAATATCGAAACTCTCTTGTCTTTAAAGATACTTTTGTCTTTAACAGAATATAAAATTTCTTTTTCTTCAAATTTTTCACATTCTTTTACTAAAAATTTTCTTGGTTCAAAAGAACCTACTCCACCTGCAATAATAATATTTGGTGCTTTAAATTCTTTTCCTTTTTTAGTTTTAATTAACCAATTATTTTTATCTTTTTTTATTTCTTCGACCCTGTCGCTTAAATGAAAATTAGTTTTAAAAGGTTTTATTTGTTTAATTAAATTATTAGTTAATTCCTCACCTGTACATACTGGTATCGCTGGAATATCGTAAATAGGTTTGTCGGGATAAAGCTCTATGCATTGTCCTCCTATTTTATCTAAGTTATCAACAACTTCACATTTTAATCCAATAATACCAAGTTGGTGAACACAAAAGAGGCCTGTGGGTCCTGCTCCTATAACTAAAACATCTGTATCAATCATTAAGTTTGCTTTATTGGAAGATTAACAACTAATCCATCTAATTCATCAGATACAATTAATTGGCAACTTAATCTACTAAATTTATTTGGTTCATATGCCATATCAATCATATCTTCTTCTCCATCTTCTTTCTTTGGAAGTTTATCAAACCATTCTTCTTTGACATAAACATGACAAGTTGCGCAAGCCATTGAGCCACCACAATCAGCATCTATGCCTGGAATATTATTCTGAATTGCACCTTCCATAACACTTAACCCATTGGCTACGTCAATTGTGTGGGACTTTCCTTTATGCTCAATATATTTAATTTTAGCCATAGGTGTTATATAAGCAGAAAAAAAAATAGGGCAAGTAGAAAAAAATTCTTTCTATTTTTAAAGAATATAAAATTATTTAGATCTTGTGTTCGTACTTTGCATTGCAGCAACCCAGATAACTAAACCAAATGCGATTTTATTAACAAAGTCTGCTAAGTTATAAATCATGTTTAAAGAGTTGTCATCTACACTACCAATTATGTAGCCAAATACATAGCCTAGTGGGTATATACACCAGCCAACGGTAACAATCATTCTTAAAATACCAAAAGCAGTTACAAAAATTTTATTTCCACTTTTTGCCGCTGCTTTGCCAGCTTCACCAGAAAAGATTTCATATAAAACAAAAATCCATCCACCAATACTGATTGCTAAACCAAGAACTGGTTTGATGTGTCCTGTTTCTCCTGCATAAGCTCCACCTACCATCACAAGTGATCCAATTAAAAGCCTCCAAAATATTCTATTTGAAATTTTTCTGACTATTGCCAAGATTAAATAAAACTCAACCATCTGCAGTGGCATAGTGATAAACCAATCAATATATCTATACACAGTTGGTGAATCTGCTGTTTGAACCCAAGCACCTCTCATATACATGTAGTTTATAAATGCAATACCAGTGATTAAACCAGCTACAGTTACTGGTGTTCTCCATGCGACAGCTACTGAGTTTCTTTCAAAGAAAAAAAACGCCGTGGCAGCTAACATGCCCATTGAAATCACCCAAAACGTAATTCCAACAAAATCATCAGGAGCTAATATAGCTTCATTTGCATTTGCTGCTCTCGATAATCCTACAAAAGCTACAAGAATAAAAGCAAAAAACTTTAATTTACCCATAAAAAACTCACTCTTTTGATTATTTTTTATTTTAATCTAAATCCAAACTAGGGTCACAACAAAGTTATAACCAAAGTTAGTTTAACACTAGCAAAAAAAATAGTTAATTGCAGAGTTATTTGACATTTATTTATGTTGATTTTATTAAGTTTTTTAATTTAAATACTGTCGCGTTGTAAAAACCATATAGAAAACTAACAAAAAAAACAAATCAAATGAATAACAAATTTAATGAAATTTATTCAAATTCAATTAAAAATCCTGATGAATTTTGGAAAAAAGTATCAGATGACATGTTTTGGTTTAAGAAACCAACAAAAATATTAAATAAATCCAACCCTCCTTTTTATAAATGGTATGAAGATGGAGTTACAAACACTTGCTACAATGCATTAGATGTTCATATTGACAAAGGTCGAGGCGACAGAACTGCTTTAATATATGATAGCCCCATAACAGATAACAAAAGTAAATTTACATATAAAGAGTTAAGAGAAAAAGTTTCAAAGTTTGCGGGTGGATTAAAAAATCAAGGTATAAATAAAGGAGACAGAGTCATAGTTTATATGCCTATGATTCCTGAAGCTGTTATTGCTATGCTTGCATGTGCAAGAATAGGTGCGATCCATTCTGTAGTATTTGGGGGTTTTGCTTCAAATGAATTAGCTAATAGAATCGATGATAGTAAAGCCAAAATTTTAATCACCGCTTCTTGTGGTTTTGAGCCAGGAAGAACTGTTGAATATAAGCCTCTTGTTGACGAAGCTTTGAAGTTAGCTTCACACAAAATTGATAAACTTATTTTATTTCAAAGACCAGGTCATGAAGTAAAACTTAAATCACCAAAAGAAATAAACTGGGAAGAATCATTGTCTAATGCAAAAAATGTTGATTGTGTTGAAATGAATTCAAACGAATTTGCTTATATTTTATATACTTCAGGTACAACTGGCCTACCAAAAGGAATTGTTAGAGACATTGGGGGTCATATTGCAGCTCTTAAATGGACAATGAAAAATATTTACAATATTGATGAAAACGATGTTTGGTGGTCTGCAAGTGATATTGGCTGGATTGTAGGTCACTCTTATATTGTGTATGCTCCACTATTTAAAGGGTGCACAACCGTTTTGTTTGAAGGAAAACCTGTTGGAACTCCAGATGCAGGCGTTTTTTGGAAAGTTATTTCAGATTATAAAGTTAAATCTCTTTTTACGGCCCCAACAGCTTTTAGAGCAATTAAAAAAGAAGACCCTGAAGGTAAATTTTTTTCAAAATATGATTTGAGTTCATTTGAATCTTTATTTTTGGCAGGTGAAAGAGCTGATCCCGATACAATTAAATGGGCTGAAAAATTATTGAAAGTTCCAGTTATTGATCATTGGTGGCAAACCGAAACGAGTTGGGCAATCAGTTCTAATTGTACAGGAATAGAAATGCAAAAAACTAAATATGGCTCAGCATGTAAAGCTGTTCCAGGTTATGATGTTAAAGTTATAAAACCAGATCAATCTTTAGCAAAACCAAATGAAATGGGAGATATTGTTGTTAAACTCCCTCTTCCTCCAGGAACTTTTCCAACACTTTGGAATGCTGATCAAAGATATAAAGAAACTTATATGTCGAATTATCCTGGCTATTATCAAACTTATGATGCAGGGCATATTGATGATGATGGTTACGTTTGGATTATGTCTAGAACAGATGACATCATTAATGTTGCCGGACATAGGCTTTCAACTGGTGCAATTGAAGAAGTATTGTCTGAACATCAATCTGTTGCAGAATGTGCAGTCATTGGTATTGCAGATAAGTTAAAAGGTCAATTACCGATGGGCTTGCTAACACTTAAGTCTGGAGTTAAAAAAAGCAACGAAACTATATCTAAAGAATGCATTCAAATGGTCAGAGAAAAGGTTGGGCCTGTTGCTTCATTTAAAACCGCTATCGTTATAAAAAGACTACCTAAAACAAGATCAGGCAAAATATTAAGAGGAACAGTTAGAAAAATTGCAGATAATGAGTCTTATAAAATGCCTGCAACTATTGATGATCCTGCAATTTTAGATGAAATTAAAGCTGATTTAAAAAAACACAGTATTTTAAAATTTTAACGGTTTACCATTCGCTTTTTCGATTAGCTTACCATCCCAAACAATTGCTTTTCCATTCACGATCGTTCCTAAAGGAAAACCTTTTACTTCGTAGCCATCAAATGGAGTCCAGCCACACTTACTTACAATCCAATCGTTTTTAATAACTTTTTTCATATTCATATCCACGATGGTTAAATCAGCATCATATCCTTCTTTAATGTAACCTTTGTTTTTTATTCCAAAAATTCTTACAGGGTTTTCACAAACTAATTTTATAAATTTCTCCAATGTTAACTTGTTATTATTAATGTGGTTAAGCATAATAGGAATAAGAGTCTGTACACCAGGCATTCCAGATGGCGACTGAGGATACTCTTTCTTTTTGTTCTCTAAACTGTGTGGGGCATGATCTGAACCAATGGTATCAACTATTCCTTCTTTAACTGCTTTCCAAAGCATAACTTGATGTTTTTGATCTCTAATCGGGGGATTCATTTGTGAAAGTGATCCGAGTTTATTGTAACAATCAGGTGCGCTTATTGTGAGATGCTGAGGAGTAATTTCAAAACTTACATTACCTTTATACCTTGATAAAAATTCCACTTCTTCTTTTGTGGTAACGTGTAAAACATGTATTTTTTTATTATAGCGTTCAGCAATTTTGACTACTCTTCTAGTGGATGACATTGCACATTCTTCGTTTCTCCAAAGAGGATGTGAACTGACTTCACCTTTTTTTATGAATTTTTTTCTGAGATTAAGAATATCTTCATCTTCTGAATGAATAGAAACAATTTTAGAACTATTTGAAATAACCTTTTCTATATCTTGTTCATCTTTAACTAAAAGATTTCCTGTAGAAGAACCTGCAAATAATTTTACTCCACAACATCCTTCAAGTTTATCTACATTTTTTAAATCTTCCATATTTTGAGGAGTTGCGCCAAAGTAAAAAGCATAATTAGAAAACATTCTATTTTTTGCCAAGCTAAGTTTTTTATTAAATTCCGTTTGGTTCGATGTAGGTGGATTAGTATTTGGCATTTCGAAAACCGAAGTTACTCCACCTAAAACTGCAGCTTTGCTTCCAGATTCTAAATCTTCCACATCTGTTGAGCCTGGTTCTCTAAAATGAACTTGTGTATCTATACAACCAGGTAAAACTGTTAATCCTTTTGCATCAAAAGTGTTTTTTGAGTTATTTTCAATCTTGCCAATTTTTTCAATTTTACCATCTTTTATTCCAATATCTTTATCTTTAAGATCGTTGTCTATATAACAAAAGCCGTTTTTAATGATTAAGTCTAACATTTCGTAGAAAAGTAATTATATTATAAATGATTAGCAATCAAATATGAATATTAATAGTGCTTGTATTTTAGAAGACCGAGGTATTCTGTTCGTGGATGGGGAGGATGCTAAGGATTTTTTACAAAATATTATAACCAATGATATAAACAAAGTTAATGATGCTAACTCATGTTTTGCTTCACTGCTAACGCCTCAAGGAAAGTTCTTATTCGATTTTTTAGTTATTAAACACAAGAAAGGATACTTTATTGATTGTGAAAAAATACAAATCAATGATCTATTTAAACAACTTTCTTTATATAAATTAAGATCTAACGTCCAAATTTTAAACTTGAGTAACGAGTTCGTAGTTGTTGCTTTAAGCTATGAAAAGTTTAATTCAATCAAAAGTTCTAAAGATAAATTAGGATTTACAATTAAATATGAAGAAGACCCTATTTTACTAGATCCAAGAAATAAAAGGCTTGGAGCTAGATTGGTTATAAATCTTGAAAAACTTTACTTATCATTAAAAAAACTTGACTTAAAATCTGTTAAACCAGAAGAATATTATAATTTAAGTTTTGATTTAGGTGTTCCCCAACAAAATACAAATAAGCTTAAAGATAAAATATTTGGAATAGAGTGTAACTTTGAAGAACTTAATGCAATTGATTTTAAAAAAGGATGTTATGTTGGTCAAGAAAACACCTCAAGAATTAAACTTAAAAATAAATTAACAAAAAGGTTATTACCAGTCAAAATAATTGAGGGAAATATAAGTGAAGGAGATATAATTTTTAACAAAGACACTGAAATTGGAAAAGTCTTAATTGATCAAAATTATCCCTTTGCGGTAATTAAATATACCTCTGAAAAATTCGATTTTAATTCAATTTTTAAAATCAATAATGCGAAAGTTAAAATAATAAAACCCAATTGGCTTTAATTTAAAACCTCTATACTTTATTTTAAAAATTTACTTAAATTTGGTTTAAAATATTTTGGCCCCTTCATCACTTTTCCCATCTCATTATAAATTGGCTTTCCATCTTCACCTGGTTTGCTCATATTTGATTCTTGAACTTCATTGAAACATTTATCTAAATCGATGCCAAAAGCGTGGCCCGCACCATACGTTACATACAATATGTCTGTTAGAGCGTCAGCCACTTCTAATAGATCTTTCTCTTCTATAGCTATTCTTAATTCTTCTAATTCCTCTTTAATTAAATTGTATCTAAGTTGATTAATTTGATCTGTTCCGAATGAAGCTTTATTCTTTACTTCCTGGCCAAAGGTATTCATAAATATTTTTACTTTTTCAAAATTAGTCATTTTACTCCTGTAAGATTCTTTTATATAAGTATATATGATAATTAGAACAACTCGAAAAATTTAACAAATGAAATTTAGAAAAGAATCTGATAGCTTGGGTACAGTTTTAGTACCTGCAGATAAATATTGGGGTGCGTCCACCCAAAGATCTAACAAATATTTTAATATTGGTGATTTTTTAGTAAGACCAATTGTTATTCAATCTATTGCGATGATCAAAAAAGCTGCAGCAATAGTCCATACAAAAAATAGAGATATGGATAAAAAAATTAGTAGAGCAATCATTAAAGCAGCAAACGAAGTGATATCTGGCAAACATAAAGCTCATTTTCCTCTAAAAGTCTGGCAAACTGGATCGGGTACACAAACTAATATGAATGTTAATGAGGTAATAGCCAATAGAGCAATTGAAATTCTCGGTGGAAAGAAAGGAACTAAAAAACCAGTACATCCAAATGACCATGTTAATAAATCACAATCTACAAATGATGTTTTCCCAACTGCAATGCATATGGCTATAGCAATTAGAACAAAAGGAAAATTAATACCGTCTCTTAAATTACTTAATTCAGAATTAAAAAAAAAAACTAAACAATTCAGTAAAATTATAAAAATTGGAAGAACTCATCTTCAGGATGCAACGCCAATAACATTGGGACAAGAATTTTCAGGGTATCACTCACAATTAAGCAAATGTATTGAAAGAATTGAATTGGCACTTGAAGAAATATATTTTTTAGCCCAAGGTGGAACAGCGGTAGGCACGGGTTTAAATACCAAAAAAGACTTTGATAAAAAAATAGTAACTGAATTAAAAAAAATTACTAAACTTCCTTTTAAACCATCACCAAATAAATTTGCCGCATTAGCTTCTCACGACGCTATAGTGAATTTTTCTGGAACAATGAATACAACTGCAGTTTGTTTAATGAAAATCGCAAATGACATTAGGTTTTTAGGATCTGGTCCAAGAGCTGGATATGGAGAATTAATATTACCAGAAAACGAGCCAGGTTCATCAATTATGCCTGGAAAAATTAATCCAACACAATGTGAAGCTGTTACTATGGTTTGCGTAAAAGTAATTGGAAACCATAACGGTATAACAATGGCAGGTTCTCAAGGACATTTTGAGTTAAATGTTTTTAAACCTTTAATAATACATAATATATTGCAATCTATTCATATAATGGCCGACTCTTCGAAAAGTTTTGCAAACTATTGTGTTAGAGGTTTAAGAGCTAACAAAAAAAAAATTCAAGAACTTTTAAATAATTCTTTAATGCTTGTTACCGCTTTAGCTCCAAAAATAGGATATGATAATGCCGCAAAGATTTCAAAAAAAGCTCACAAAAATGGAACTACGTTAAAAGAGGAAGCTATAAAATCTGGTTTAATAAGCAATAAAGAATATAATAAAATAGTAGATCCAAAAAAAATGATCAAACCTTATTAATTTCATTAAATATTTCGTTAAAAAATTTCTTTAAATCAAAAAAACTATTAATTTTTACATGATCACTAAGATTATAATTTTTCAAAAAAAGTTCAATATCTTCAAATGGGTAATTTTTCGTTTTTGGATAAATTTCAAATTTATAAATTTTTAAATCATTTGTATTTAAATTTTTATCAATTTCAAAAATAATTTTATTTAATGGTTTTCTTAAATTTTTAGGAACTTGAAATCTTTGATAAAATTTTTTTTCATTAGTAATATCAAGCACTGCTTTGGTTCTTAACAAATTATCTTCGTTTAATTTTGTTAATTGACTATCGTATAAAGTTAAAAAACCAAATCTTTCGGAAATTAATTTAGTATTATCAAATTTCATTTTACCATTATTAAAATTAATAATAAATTTTGCCTGATCAAAAATTTTGTTTTTGCTTAAGTTATTAATATCAATTGTTAAGTTTCCATTAAAATTTTTATGAAAATAAATATCACTATTTATTAAATCATTAACTAAAAATTTTTTATCAAATATTCTGGATAAATTCATTTTATCTACAACAAAATTAATATTAAAAAAGAAAGGATGAAAATTAATTTTACCATGTGTAGAAATTTTGCTATCATTTATTTTGGAATCTTGTGATGAAAAAATTAATAATTTATTATCAAACTTAACATTTGTTTTAATTCTAGAACCAATAAAATTTATTGTTTGATTCCCAGTATATTGAATATTCTCTTTAAGAATATCTTTTTGCAGATTGCTTTTTACAATAAGATTGATTTCTTTAAATTTTAATAAAAATTTTGATTTTCCTAAATTATTTAAATCACTAGTCCATTTTAAGTCAAACGATGTATTAAAACCTTTTCCATATATATTTAATTTATTGTGATTTGTTTTATCGTTAAAAAAAGCATCTAAATTATCAATTGTAAATATAGCTAATGCTCCATGGTCATTATTTTGTTTTAAAAATATTTTACTTTTTTTTATTAAAATTTTTTTTTTTGAAGCCTTATTTTGCAAATAATCACTCAAAAATTTCCATGAGCTATTATTCAAATTAAAAATTGATTCTTGAAATAAAATTTTATTAATTTTTAATTTTTCTTGTTTATAAAGATTACCGATAGATATATAAATTTTTAATTTTTTTATTTGTCCAAACTCATCAACTTTATCTTTTGTTTCCAAATGTAGCGTGCTATCAAATATTTCAAAATAGGGCGAAGGTAATTTTATGTACTTAATATTTTTTGATAAAGTGATTTTAAGTTTAAATTCTTCTAATAATTTAATTTCCAGTTGTTTTTGAAGACTTTCATAATTATATAAAGATGGTATTGATAGATAGAAAATATAAGAAAATAAAAAAACAATAGTTAAAATTAAATATCGATTAAAATGGCTTATTTCATTTAAAGAACTTATTATTTTTTTTATTTTTAGCTTTTTCATAAATTAACATATTTGAGATATATTAATAAATTGTAATGACAAATTTAGAATATTTAAATAGTCTAAATAAAGCGCAAAGAGAAGCGGTTTTTTATTTGAATGGACCATTATTAATTGTTGCTGGAGCTGGTTCAGGTAAAACAAAAGTCCTAACTTCTAGAATTGTACATATTATTAGAGAAAAAAAAGCCTATCCTAATCAAATTCTTTCAGTCACTTTTACAAATAAAGCTGCCAAAGAAATGCAAAATAGAGTTAGTGATATTCTTAAAAAAGAAGCAATTGGATTATCTTGGCTTGGAACTTTTCATTCAATAAGCGCAAAATTATTAAGAAAACACGCACAAGCAGTTAATTTACATTCAAATTTTTCAATAATTGATCAGGATGATCAAGTAAGATTAATTAAAAATATTTGTAAAGCAGAAAACATTGACATTAAAAAAATTTCACCGAAATATATTTTAACTATTATTGATAAGTGGAAGAATAAAGGTTGGTATCCTGATCAAGTAATTATTAAAAAAAAAGATTTATTAGAAAAAGGTTTTTTATCAATTTATAAAATTTATCAACAAAAACTAATAGATCTTAATGCCTGTGACTTTAGTGATTTAATATTGCACTGCGTAAAAATTTTTGAAAAATATCCTGATATAATTGAATTATATTCAAAAAATTTTAAATACATTTTAGTCGATGAATATCAAGATACTAATTTTATACAAAGTAAATGGTTAAATTATTTGGCCAAGCATAATAAAAACATTTGTTGTGTAGGAGATGATGATCAATCAATTTATAGTTGGAGAGGTGCTGAGATTAAAAATTTTTTAGACTTTGATAAAATTTATGAAAATACTAAAATTATAAGACTGGAAAAAAATTATAGATCTACACAAAATATTTTATCTGTTGCATCACAACTTATTAAAAATAATCAAAGTAGAGTAGGAAAAAATTTGTATACAAATGGTGAAGAAGGAAAATTAGTTTCGCTTAACTGCTTTAGAAGTGGAAAAGATGAGGCGATAGGATTAGCTGATCAAATTGAAAAATTAAAAAAAAATTATTTATTAAACAATGTTGCTATTCTTGTAAGAGCAATTTTTCAAACTAGAGAGTTTGAAGAAAGATTTTTAAAAATTGGTTTGCCTTACAGAATTATTGGAGGCACAAAATTTTATGAAAGAGCAGAAATTAAAGATTGTGTTGCATATTTAAGGATTGTTTATCAAAGTCAAGATGATTTATCTTTTGAGAGGGTTATTAATAATCCCAAAAGATCAATTGGAGATACAACTATAAAACAAATCAATGAATTTGCAAAAAAAAACAATTGTTCTTTAGAAATTGCTTCAAAAAAACTAATTGAAAAAAACCTAATAAAACCCAAAACAAAAATTGGATTAAATTCTTTTCTAAATTTAACTAACAAATGGAGAAATGATTTTAATGTAAAAAAAATTGGACATATAAAACTTTTACAAATTATCCTTGATGAGTCTGGTTACAGTAAAATGCTTAAAAATAAAAAAGATTTAGAAAATGAAAATAGATTAGAAAATATTAAAGAATTATTAAATGCAATGAAAGAGTTTGATAATTTAGACAGTTTTTTAGATCATGTTGCTTTAGCGACATCAATAGACCAGGATTGGAAAGGTCAAAAAGTTAATTTAATGACCATGCATGCATCAAAAGGGTTGGAGTTTGATGTAATTTTTTTACCTGGCTGGGAAGAAGGTCTTTTTCCCCACCAAAAATCTATCGAGGAAAAAGGTGAGAATGGTTTAGAAGAAGAACGAAGATTAGCTTATGTCGGTATAACGAGAGCAAAAAAAATTGCAAACATATCTTTTGCAATGAACAGATACTATCAGGGTGACTGGATTGATAGCCTTGCCTCAAGATTTATAGATGAATTACCTAATGAAAATATTGAGAAAAATAATTTTTTTGAAGGAAGCCAAAATAAAGATTTTGATTTCAACCAAGATATTGAATTTGAAAACGAAATTAAGAGTCCTGGATGGATAAGATATCAAAAAAGAATTAAATGATTGATAAAAGAATTAAACAATTAAGAAATAAATTTAATCGATTTAATATTGATGGATATATAGTTCCAAAAAATGATGAATTTTTTTCTGAATATGCCGTTGTAGATCGTTTAAAAATTATTTCTAATTTTAGTGGATCAGCTGGATTAGCAGTTGTTTTAAGAAAAAATAATTATTTGTTTGTTGATGGAAGATATACAATTCAAGCGCAACAACAATCTGGCAAACAATTTAAAATAATCGAGATTCATAAATTTCTACCTCATAAGATCATTAAAAATCTAACACTTGGATTTGACCCAAGCTTACTTACAAGAAAACAATTAAATGTCTATTTTGGCAACTCATTAATGTTAAAACAAATAAATAAAAACTTAATAGATGAAATTTACAAAGAAAAATCCTCTAAAACAAAAACCTTTTTTTCTTTGAATAATAAAGTTGCCGGCGAAACTTTCAAGTCAAAATTAAATAAAATTAGAAATATATTAAAATTAAATAAAGCTGATTACTTATTTGTAAGTGCTCCAGAAAATGTGGCTTGGACTCTAAATATTCGCGGATCGGATAATCCAAATAGTCCTATACCCAATTGTCGTTTAATAATTGGAAAAGACAAAAGTTTATTTTTAATTACACAAAAAGAAAAAGTTTTAAAAATAATTAAAGATAAGAAACTGTCTCAAAAACAAATAATAAATCCCAGTAAATTTAAAAATTTAATTAAAGAATTAAAAGGGAATAAATTTGTTATAGATTCTTTGTCTTGTTCAGTTATTAATGAAAATATAATTAAATCAAAATTTCATATTATTAATATAGATGATCCTTGTTATAAATTAAAATCAATCAAAAATTCATCTGAAATCAAACATATGATTAATGCTCATATTGAAGATGGTGTTGCTTTAACTAAATTTATTTATTGGATAAAAAATATTAATAAAAAAAAAATAACTGAAATTGATTCACAAAATAAATTAGAAAAATTTAGAAAACTTAATAAAAATTATTTATTTCCTAGTTTTAATACAATAGCTGGTACCGGATCCAATGGTGCCATTGTTCATTATAGAGCATCCAATAAATCTAATAAAACTATTAAAAAAAGTGATATTTTTTTATGTGACTCAGGTGGTCAATATAAATTTGGAACAACGGATGTAACAAGGACTATTTGTTTTTCTAAACAAAAAAATTCTATTAAAGATATATTTACTAAAGTATTAAAAGGTCACATTGCTGTTGCCACAACTAACCTAAAAAAATTTAATACTGGAAAAAAAATTGATGCTAGAGCTAGACATTTTTTGAAAAAAGATGGACTTGACTATGCACATGGCACAGGACATGGAGTAGGTTTTTTTTCTAACGTTCATGAAGGTCCTCAATCTATAACTAAAATTAATACTGTTAAACTCGAAAAAGGAATGATTGTTAGTAATGAACCTGGATATTATAAAAAAGGACATTATGGAATTAGAATAGAAAACTTGGTTTATATAAAAAAAATTAATAAAAAATTAAATTTTGAAAATTTAACACTTGCACCAATTGAAAAAGATCTTATTAACTTCAATCTATTGACCTATAGAGAGAAAAATTACTTATTTCAGTATCATTTAAATGTTTATTCAAAAATATCAAAGTTTTTAAATAACAATGAAAGGAAATGGTTAGCTAGTCTTATTTAGCATTTTCATCCATTCATCTTGGGTAAGTACTTTTATGTTTAATTCCTTTGCTTTTTTAATTTTTTTGTTAGTTGGTTTTTCTCCAATGACTAAATAATTAAGTTTTCTATTAACATTACTTATTATTTTTCCAGACTTTTGCTCTACTAAAGATTTGGCTTCTGCTCTACTCATTTCTTTTAATTTTCCCGTAAACATAAAAGCTTTATTTTTTAGAATTCCGCCTTTTTTAGTAGATATTGAATCAAAAACTTTCATATTTTTATTCAATTTCTCTAGAATATCGAGGTTAATTTTGTTTGAAAAAAAAACTCTAATTGACTTAATTTGAGTTTCGCCAATTCCATCAATATTCGATAAATTTTCGATATTATCAGTTTTCAATAATTTATAAAAGTTTTCAAAATTTTTTAGGTGTTGTGCTAAAAGTTTTGCATTTTCTTGTCCAATATGGCGAATGCCAAGAGAATAAATGAATTTATCAAGACTAATTTTTTTTGATTTTTCTATAGCATATTTTAAATTTGACACTGATAAGTCACCCCAACCATCAAGTTCCTTTATTTTTACAAAATCTAAATTAAAAATATCTTGAGGAAATTTAATTAGCTTAAGTTCCCAAAATTTTTCTACAATTTTTTTTCCAAATCCATCTATATTTAGTGCTTCTTTTGATACAAAATGCTTTAAGCCCTCCATGGCAATTTTTTCACATTTAAAATCTTCGTTGAGACATCTTCTGACTGCATCAAATTTATTAGTTGTTTCATTAAAATCTTTTGCTGTTTTTGAACCACACGAAGGACATCTTTCTGGAAAAATGTATTTTTTTGAATTAGATCCTCTTTTGCTTTTGTCTACTGAGACTACATGAGGAATGACGTCTCCTGCCCTTTCAACTTTAGCAATATCTTCTATTCTAATATCTTTTCTATTTATTTCGTCTTCGTTATGTAAAGTCGCATTAGAAACCACAACGCCACCTATATTTACAGGTTCAATTTTTGCTACTGGTGTTAATGCTCCAGTTCTGCCAACTTGTATATCAATATTTAAAATTTTTGAAATTGCACTATTTGCAGAAAACTTATGAGCTATTGCCCACCGGGGTGCATTGGCTACAAAACCCAGCCTTTTTTGTAAATCAAATTTATTTACTTTATAAACAATACCATCAACATCATAATCTAAATTAAATCTTTTCCCTTCAAATTTTTTGTGGTGTGAAGTTAAATTTTTAATACCCTTAATTGTTTTATTAAACTGACTAGTTTTGAAACCCCAATTTTTTAGAATTGATAAAAAATCTGATTGTGCTTTAATCTTATGGCTATCTATATATCCGAAAGTATATGCTATAAATTTAAGGGGTATTTTTTTAGTTTCGCTAGGATTTTTTTGTCTTAAAGAGCCAGAAGCAGCATTTCTAGCATTTGCAAATTTTTCATCCATTTTTTTGAAATCTTTTTTTGTAATAAATACTTCACCTCTAATATCAATTTCATTAGGAAAATCCTTGGATAATATTTTTTTTGGTATATCGCCTATAGTTTTAAGATTTTCAGTAATATCTTCCCCTTCTATGCCGTCGCCTCTAGAAAGGCCAGTTGCTAATATTCCTTTTTTATAAGTTAATGAAGCTGAAATTCCATCAATTTTTGGCTCTGTACTATATTCTATTTCTGTATTTTTTTTCAAACTTAAAAAATTTAGTATTTTTTTTTCAAAATTTTTTAAATCCTCTTCATCAAATGCATTGGATAAAGAAAGCATTGGAACTTTATGCTTAATTTTATTAAAAATTTTTGAGGGCTTAAATCCAACTTTTAAGGATGGAGATTTTTTGCTTACTAAGCGGGGATATTTTTTTTCAATTTCAAGTACATCTTTTTTTAACTGATCATATTCTTGATCATTTACAGCTGGATTATTTTTGTCATAATAAAATTTGTTATATTTATTTAGTAATTTTGTTTTTTTTAAATAATTTTTTTTAATTAAATTATCATTCATATATTAATTAAAAATTGATTTAAATTTTCTTATAATAAAATTTCTTTTTTTCTTTTTAATTTTTTCCCTTGGACTTTCGTAATTTTTATTAAAAATTCTGTAAGATTCTTTGTACCATCTGCTAGACAAATAATTATAACCCAATAATTTTGCATATTTTTGTGATTCTTCGGTTAAACCTAACAAATAATAAATTTCAACAAGTCTAAATAATGCTTCCTCGACATAGACTGTGGTTTCATAATTGTTCACTATTGTCTTAAATCTATTAATTGCCGGAATCCATTTTTGCTTTTTTACATAATGTTTTCCTATGTACATTTCTTTTGATGCTAAAATATCGTTAATTAAATCTAATTTAAACTGCGCATCTAAAGCAAAATCTGTATCAGGATATTTTTTTAAAACATAATTAAATTTTTCTTTGGCCTTTAGAATAGGTCCAAGATCTTTCTTTTCATCTACAATCTGTTCGTAGTAACACATTCCTAAAAGAAAATGAGCATAACTCAATCTTAAATCTTTTGGATATGTTTTTATAAATCGATCTAATTCAAAAATTGCATCACCATAATAATCATGCATATAATAAGAGTAAGCCGACATTAAAGCTGATTTCGGTGCCCAGTCAGACTGAGGGTATACAAGTTCAGCTTCATTGAATTTTTTTGCAGCAAATAAAACATCGCCTTCTTTCAAAGCTTTTATGCCTTCCTTGTAAGAGTCTATCATTTGTAATTCTATATCTTCTTCTTCAATTATATCTATTTTTTTTTTATCATTAGAGCAAGAATTCAAAAATAAAAAAATTAATATAATTAAAATATTGGCGAAATATTTCATAATAGGTTTTTAACAGATATTTGTAATATCTGTAAACTTTTATGCTATTGATTTCAAAAAATTTCTATGAATTAATGAGTGGGGGATATTTTTTTCTTTAATTTCAATGATTGAAAAGTTACTTTTTTCATCAAATAGTTTTCTTAATAATTGATTTGTAAGTTTGTGTCCACCTTGAGAAGAAATAACTTTTCCTATAATCTTATACCCAGATAAATAGAGATCACCCATACAATCTAAAATTTTATGATTTACAAATTCTTTGCTATTTCTAAGTCCTTCTTCGTTTATAACTTTATCATCTTTCACAACTACAGCATTTTCTAGGCTTCCACCTTTAGCAAGATTCATCTTCTTTAATTTTTCTATATCTTCATACAGACAAAAAGTTCTTGAATTATATATTTCTGTTAAATCAGATTGGTACACATTAACTAAATTTCTTTGTGTACCGATTAATGGGTTATTGTATTTAATTTCAAAATCTATATCTAAACTAATTTTGTTAGGTTCAATAGAAATTGATTTAGCACCATTTTTAAAAGAAACCTTCTTTTCAATTTTTATAATTTTAATTGGAATATTGCTTGTTTTAATTCCTGCTGAATTTATTTTTTCTATAAATATTTTTGCAGATCCATCTAGAATTGGAACTTCTTCAGAATCTATTTCAATAAATGCATTATCAATTCCTTTACCGAATAATGCACCCATTAAATGTTCAACAGTTAAAATTTTTACGCCAAACTCATTTGAAACTGTTGTGCATAAAGTTGTGTCGCTTACATTAAACACACTAGGTATAATATAATTGTTTTTCTTAAGGTCTGTTCTTTTAAAAATTATTCCTGTATTTGGCTCTCCTGGGTTAATCTTCATATTGGTCATAAAGCCAGTATGAAGTCCTACGCCTTTAATGGTTATTGATTGCTTTATTGTTTTTTGATTAAGAACAGACATCAAGTTTTTATAATGCTGTTTTGAAATGTTTAAAAAACAACAAATATTACAACAAAATACAAATTGTCACTCAAAAAAGTGAAATAACTTAGCAAAAAAACCGATATTTTTATTTTTTTTTGGAATTGTTACAACCTCATGTTGATTAAGGCCTTGGTTTAATTTTAAACCCGATTCACATACTGTTGTTATTGTTTCTGAAAAAAAATCTATTTCATCAAAAATTGGAATAATTTCTTTAATAGGAATTGAGTCATTATTTAAAATTTTGGATCCTTGTCCCATCAAAACAATTTTAAATTTATCAATTTTATCATAATTTTCATTAGATCTAATAGTTTCTAAACATAAATTTAATATTTCATCAATCCTTGCTATAATTATTTTTTTTATAAGTTTTAAAGATTTTTCTTCATGATTATATTTTTTTAAAAACTCTCTTGTTAAAATTGAAAAATCTTTCTCATCATCTGAAAACAAAATATCTATATTTAAATTAATTTTAATATCTTCCGATTCTTCAATTGAATAGTTTAAAATTTTAGAAATATCTTTTGTTATATGATTTCCTCCTATTGGAAGAGTATTAAAAGATTTAAGCTTATTTTCATTAAAAACTACAATTGATGTTTTTTCATAACCCACATCTAAAAATATAATTTTGTCAAAAAAATTTATATATTGTTCCTTACAATTAAGAGATTTTGCGTAACTTGAACTTAATATTTGATTTATGTTAATTTGATTTTCATAAAATAAACTTTCTAAATTTTTAATTAATTCTTTTGGATAACAAATAAAAATTATATCAATCACAAAAAAATTACATTCAACATTAATTGGTGGATAATCAAAATTATTATTATCAACTTTATAGTTACTTACAATTATATGAATAATGTTTTTATTTGGGTAAAATTTTATAACTTGCTGCTTTGCTTCTTGAATTAAATATTGAATATCGCTCTTTCTAATTTTTTTTCCATCATTTTTTTTTGATAATGATACGTTAATAGACAAAACTTCTGGGGAATCAATCATAAGATTCACTGAATTTAAATATTCCCCTGTTTTTTTTTCAATCTCTAAAATTAATTTTTCTAATACTATTTTAGAATCTTTAAAATTTAATTGTGTCGACTTAAAAGATGAAAAGCATTTATTTGAAACTGAAAAACTTTTTTTATTTTTTTTATTAAAGGCAGTAGCTGTTATTTTAGATGAACCAAAGTCTATATAAACATCAAAAAATTTTTCACTCATTATAAGTTATCATATAATTCGATATTCTTAAATCAATAATCTTATTCTCTTTAATTTTTTCGTTTAACTTAATCTTATGCGCAAACTGTAAAGCCTCCAACAAATTTTTTTGAGGAAGTTTAATTAATAATCCATTATTTGTTTTAAGATCCCATCTATTGCTTGGAAAATAATAAAATGAATCTATTTCTTTAAATTGAAAATCAGATTTATCAATAATTTTTTTTAATTTAACAAAGTCCCCAAAATTATTTTTACTAAACACAAAAGGTAATTTTCTATTAAAATTTTCAGTATTTTTAACAAGAATTAATTTTCCATTTGAACCAATATAAAATTTTTTATTTTTTTTATTTGTTGTTGCTAAAAAATTTGTTTTTTTAATATTAACTTTTATTTTATTCGGATAAAATTTTTGTATGTAAAAAGATTCAATTAAATTATTTTTTTTTAAGATTTCTTCGAAATAATTTTTTTTTATAAAAAATATATTATGCAACAATAATGGGTTTAGGTTCTCAGAAACTTTATGATTATTTTCATTGGAAAGACCTAAAACCTCAATATGCTTAACTTTAAGGGTGAAATTTGTCTTGTTATTTTGATTTTTTGAAATTTGAGTGCCTAATAGAATTAATAATAATAAATAAAAAAATATTTTTTTTTTTTTATCTAGTAATTGAAGCATCTTTTATAATCCATTCTATTAAATCAATAAAACTCATACCTGAATAAGCTGCTATTTCAGGAACCAAAGAAAGATTTGTCATACCGGGCTGTGTATTAGTTTCTAATAAATAAAACTTACCTTTATTAAATCTAAAATCAGATCTAGTAACTCCTTTACAACCAATTAAATTATGAGCCTTAAGCGCAATGCTCATTGCGTTATTTAAATATTTCTTATCTAATTTTACTGGGATTATATGCTTGGTGCCAGCTTTTGAGTTATATTTTGCTTCGTAATCATAGAATTTCCTTTTTGGTTTAAGCTCTATTACACCCAATTTTTTTTTTCCTAAAATTGCAACTTGTATTTCTCTGCCTGGTATAAATTCTTCTATTAATATTTCTTTATATTGAGATAATTTTTTTAAATTTTTAATTAAATTTTTTTCATTACAAATACAAACATTAACACTAGAACCTTCATTTATTGGCTTAATTACAACTGGAAATTTGAATTTTTTTTTAATTTTAAAAATTATTTTTTTTTTTATTATATTATTTTTGTCAAATTTATATTTAAAATATTTTGGTGTTTTTATTTTATTTTTTATAAATATTTTTTTTGAAATTTCTTTATCCATGGCAATATAAGATGCTAGAACACCCGAATGTGTATATTTTACCTTTAAGGTTTCAAGTATAGTTTGGATATATCCATCTTCACCAAATCTTCCGTGCAAAGCATTAAAAACAACATCGGGTTTAAAGCTTTTTATTTTTTTAATTAATTTTCCATTTGGTTCGCAGATAATTGCTTTATAATTTTTTTTTCTTAATGCTTTTAATACACTATTTGCAGTATCTAAGCTTATAGCTCGTTCTTTAGAAAAACCCCCACCTAAAATCAAAATTTTTTTCATAAGCTTAACCGATAATTTCTATTTCAAGGTCTAAATTTACGCCTGTTTTTTCTTTTACATTTTTTTTAACAAAATCTATTAATTTTTTCATATCCTCAAAGGTAGCTTTATTTTTATTAACAAAAAAATTCAAATGTTTCTCGGAAATAGCTGCGCCACCAAAAGAAATGTTTTTTGGAATCGATAATTTTATTAATTCCCAAACTTTTTTATCTGTTTGTCCAATTGGATTTTTAAAAGTGCTACCGCCTGTTTTAACTTGCGTTGGTTGTGCTTTATCTTTTTTTGTTTTTAATATTTCTATCTCTTTTTCAACTATATCTTGCTTTTTAAATTTTCCCTTAAATGATGCACTTAAAAATATTAAATCTCTTGGCAAATCATTTTTTCTGTAACCAAATTTAATACTTGACGATGGAATTGTTAAAACTTTTCCATTTCTATCAATCGCTTGAACTGATAATAATACGTCCTTAAATTCGGAACCAAAACAACCTGAATTCATTCTAATTCCACCTCCAACACTCCCTGGTATACATGACAGAAACTCTAAATTACCAATATCATTTTCAGAAGCAAACTCAGCTACTTTTTTATCCATAGTGGCACTTCCAGCTATTATAGTTTTATTTGGTAATATAGAAATGTTTGAAAAATTTTTTCCTAATTTAAGAACAACACCATCAAAACCTTGGTCTTTTATTAAAATATTTGAGCCAACACCTAGTGTAAAAATTTTTTCTTTATTTCCAAAATTTCTTAAAAAATTAACTAAATCATTTAAATTTTCAGGTTTAAAAAAAGCCTTAGCTTTTCCTCCAATATTAAACCAATTAGTTTTTTTTAAATCGTAGTCAAAAAAAAATTTTCCGTTAGATTGTTTAGAGAAATTTTTTAAACTATCTACTTGCATTATATTAATTTTGGTAAATTTCTTATCCAATTAGAAATTGAACCTGCGCCCATACCAATTACAATTTTTTTTCCATAAATATTTTGTTTTACAAACTTTGCTAACTGAATTTCATCATTAACTAAAAAAACATTTACTTTGGAATTTTTTATTATTTCTTTCGCAAAATTATGATAATTAAAACCTAATTTTAACTTCTCACCAGCCGCATATATTGGACAAAGAATAACACTATGTGCGTTTTTGAAAGATAAGCTAAATTCTTTTTTTAAATCCTTAAGTCTTGATATTCTATGTGGTTGAAATACACAAATAATCTCCTCATTTTTGTATACTTTTCTAACACCATTTAAAACTTCTTTGATTTCAGTTGGATGATGGGCGTAATCATCAAAAAAAATAGCTTTTTTAAAAGTAAATACTTCATTAAATCTTCTTTGAACACCTCTAAATTCTTTAAGAGCTGCCTTAATTATTTTTATTGAGATCCCGATAGTAGAAGCAACTGCTGCTGCTGCTGTTGCATTTCTAATATTGTGATGACCAAGAAGAGGTATTTTAAGATTATTAATGTTATAATTCTTTTTCCCTGGTAATTTAACATTAATACTAAATTTGGAAAATTTTTTTGATTGTGAAATGTTTTTTATAAAAAATTGAGATTTTTTATCAGTGCCGTAAGTGTGAAAATTTTTAGTTTTAACTTGTTTTATTATTTCTTTATTATTTTTATCATCTAGACAGATAAAAGATTTTCCAA
>CACLNK010000002.1 GCA_902608305.1 uncultured Pelagibacteraceae bacterium
TGTTAGTGAGTTTGTTAAATTTTTGGACGATAAAAAAAAAATAAAATATTTTCATTTATATAATGGTAAAAACTCTTCAAATGAGTATGTGGCTAAATGGTTGTGGTATTACAAAAATTTTATGCCTGAAACATTTGGTGGTTTTAAATAATTGCTTATAATTTTATATGAAAAGTTTTTTAAAAAAAAAATTAACTAATACTGGGCCTAAACCCTTAAATTTAAATACATCTGCCATTAAAAAACATACTATATTAGGTCAGAATTTTATAATAAAGAAATTTGGAGAAAAAAACTCCTCAAAAATTTTTTATTGTATTAATAGATCGCCAGGAGCAGGCCTTTTTTCTAATCTCACATTTGTTTTAAATCATTTATTAATTTGTAAAAATTTTAATTTTATTCCAATAGTTGATATGCAAAATTTTCCTACAATTTATAATGAAAAAAATAAAATTAATAAAACTTTTAATTCTTGGCTTTATTATTTTGAACCTTTAAATAAATTTTCATTAAAAGAAGTGTATAAAAGTAGAAATGTAATATTTTCTAGCCCATTTTTTCAAAAAAATATGCCCTTAGATATGACAAACAGAAAAATAAGTAAATTATTTAATAAAATTAAAATTAAAAATAATATAAAAATTAAATACAAGCAATTTTTAAAAAGAAACTTTTTTTCAAATCAAAAAATTTTGGGAGTTCATTTTAGAGGCTCTACATACAAAGTTGCTAGAGGCCACGCTTTTCCATTATCTATAAAAATTATGCTAGAGGAAGTTGATAATTTATTAAAAAAATTTAATTACAAAAAAATTTTCCTCGTTACAGAAGAGCTAAATTACTTAAAAGCTTTTCAAAAAAAATACGGCGATAAGTGCATTTATTACAATAGTTTTAGAATGAATAATTTAGACCTTTTTAAAATTTATCCAAGGCGCAACCATCGCTTTAAAATGGGAGAAGAAACAGTTATAGATACTTTGTTGCTGTCTGAATGCGATGGGCTTGCCTATATAAAATCAAATGTAATATCAGCAGCTATGCTTTTCTCAAAAAAAAAACAAAATTATCATGAATTTTTCTTGGGTTATAATTCAAGAAACAAATATATAGCACGATGGATGTGGTATATTAAAAATATTCTTCCAGTATTTATGGGTGGTTTAAAAATAATTAAATGAACACCAATAAAAAAATAAGAGAATTAACGATAGCTTTTTAAAGTATGAATGGTCAAGTTTTGTTAGAACTTTTTTAAAAAAATTATGAAGATAATTTACGATTTTATTACTTTCTCATTGCAAGAATATGGTGGTGTTTCTCGATATTTTACAGAACTAAATAGTTTTTTTTCAAAAAAAACAAACATGCAATCAAAAATTATAGCTCCGATTCACAAAAATATACATCTTAAAAATAATGACTCTAATTTTGCCTTAAGTTTTTACTTAAAAACATACCCTAAATATGCATATCCCTTAATTAAGTATTATAATTTATATATATCAAATGTTTATTTGCGTTTTTACAGCCCTGACATTTTGCATCAAACATATTATTCAAATCATCAATATAATATTAACAGAAAAAAAACTAAATTGATTATTACTGTATATGATTTGATTCATGAAATTTTTTATAAAGATTTTGGTTTTGAAAAAGACTATAGACCTAAATTAAATTCTTTATCACAAGCGGATTATATTATTTGTATTTCAAAAAAAACTAAACAAGATTTAATTGAGTACTACAAAATACCAGATAACAAAATTCAAGTAATATATTTAGGAACTTCAAATTTAAAAATAAAAGATTTTAATGGCTTGAAGGATTCCTGGGGCTCTTATATTCTGTTTGTTGGATCCAGAAGACGGTATAAAAATTTTAATAACTTGCTTAAAGCTTATTCACTTTCGTCAAAATTAAGTAAAGATTTTAAAATTATTTGTTTTGGTGGTGGTGCTTTTCATCCAGATGAAAAAAAAATGTTAACAGATTTAAATATAAACAAAGACAAAATTATTCAAATTAATGGTGGTGATGACAAATTGGCTTATCTTTATAAACATGCTAGTGCTTTTATTTTCCCCTCTATTTATGAAGGATTTGGTTTGCCAATTTTAGAATCTATGAGTAATCACTGTCCAGTTATTAGCAGTAATCATCAAGCACTTGTAGAAGTAGCTGGAGATGCAGCTATATATTTTGATCCAACATCTGCAGAATCAATTCTTACAAAAATTGAGGAAGTTGTTTATTCCGATTCTTTAAGACAAACTTTGATAAAAAAAGGAATAGAACAATCTAAAAAATTTACTTGGGAGGAATGTGCCAACCAAACACTAAAGGTTTATAAAAAAATAATTTAACTAATAATAACATCGCTTCTCTTCATAAATTTCTTAAATAGTTAAGCAATTTTTTTAATTTGGTACGATTATTAATTTTACATTTTTTTTCAATTGAAAGTCCTAAAATTTATGAATTTCATTTTTTTTATACCAATTAAAAGTTTTATAAAAAGCTTTGTAAAAATTTGAAAATACAATATTAGAAACATGTTTTTTAATTTTTGTATTACTTCCATGTGTCTTTAAAATATCTGCCTTGTTTATCCCGATTAACTTGACTTTAACTTTCCTATTTTTTCTAAAATTTTTAACAACATTATAAATATTTATTGGTTTGCTTGAACAAATATTAAAAACTTCATGTTCATTAAATTTTTTTCTCATCAGTTTAACAACTATTTGAACTGCATCTCCAATATAAGTAAAATCTCTTAAATGATTTCCATAGTTATTTAAATAAAAAACATCTTTAGTCATATATGATTTAAAAAGTTTTGACATAAACATATCCGGTCTGCCCCACTCTCCATAAATAGTAAAAAAACGTAGTCCTATAAAATTTATTTTATAAATTCTTTGATATAATTCCGCTATTTCTTCGTTAATCATTTTACTTACACCATAAATATTTTTTGGATTTAATTTTTCTGATTCTTTTAATGGAAATTTATTGCTTTCTCCATAAGCAGAACTTGAAGATGCATATATAATTTTTGTTATTTTATTTTTCTTTGCCTCTTCGATCAAATTTAAAAATCCAAAAATATTAACATCAATATATTTTTCTGGGTTTTTAAATGAATATCTTACGCCTGCTTGTGCTGCTAAATGAATAATCGTATCAATTTTTTTAATTTTAAAATAATTTGACAATCTATTTTTATTAACAATATCGATTTTATCAAAAAAAAAATTTTTTTTTTGTCTTAAAATTCTTATTCTTTTTTTTTTTAAACCAACTGAATAATATTTATCAAAATTATCAATTCCATAAACTTTATTTCCTTTTTTTAAAAAAAAACTTGCAAAATTATAACCAATAAACCCTGCAACTCCTGTTATAAGTATGTTCATATTTTTGAGATATTTTTTAAATACTTGTAAATAAAAATTAATAATACTAAAAGTTTATTTTGTTTATTATCTATTCTTATTTTTATTTCTTCCATAAAATGGTCTAAAAATTTTATTTTACTAGAATAGCCACCTCTTCTGAAGCTTCCAAACACCTCATTTTTTTTTGTTCCAATACCTTCAAGTTTTTTTTTAACAATCATTCTATAAAAATAGTCATAATCTGATGAATATTTATACTTTAATTTATATAAACCTACATTTTTCGCAGCCTGAGATTTAATAAAAAAACCTGTAGAGTGACTAGAATAAAAACCCCAACTCCAATGTATTTTGTAAGGTCTATATCCATATAAAATTCCCCAGTGTTTTTTTACCGCCCCAAAAATAAAATCTTTTTCTGGATATTTATTAATATACTTTACAAGTAGTTCAAATGCTTCTTCTGAAAAACTATCATCAGAATTTAAAAAACCTAAATAATTTCCAGTTGAAAGCTCCATACCAATATTAAAAGCATCATATATTCCCTTATCAGGAGCTGAGCGCCAATAATCTATTTTATTTTCATATTTTTTTATAATATCTAAAGTCCTATCCGTAGATCCTCCATCAATTATAATATGTTCATAATTATCATATTTTTGTTTATGCAAACTTAAAATACATTCTTCTAAGTGCTTTTCACTGTTAAAAGTTGCAGTAATAATGGTTATCAATGGCTTGTTTGGTAAACTTGTTTTAAATATATTTTTTAAACATAATCCACCTTCAGCTTCAGCTTTATTTAAAAATCTTATCTTATCTATTAATTTTTCTGACATTTAATTTAATTAAATTTTTTTTTCAAAGCATTTTTATTAAATTTAAGTAATTTAATTTTGGTACCCAATTAATATTTTTTTTAATCTTTTTAATATCTGCATAATTTTGTTTTATATCAAAAGTTCTAATTTTTTTTTTGCTCACATAAATATGTTTTTTCCAGTTTAATTTATAATTTTTAAAACTAAGATGAAGGATTTTCCTTATAGAAACTGTCTTTCCTGTTGCAATTATATAGTCATCAATTTTTTTTGAATTTAAAATTTTGTTACATCCGATCATATATTCCGGTGCCCATCCCCAATCTCTTTTAATACTTATATTGCCTAAAGAAATCTTTTTAACTTTATTATTTTTAACCTTTTTGACACTGTTAATTATTTTTTTAAAAACATATTTTTCTGTTCTTAGTGGTGACTCATGATTAAACAAAATCGCTGTACAAATGGGCAAATTGTACATTTGACGATATGACTTGATAATTTCATATGCAATTAATTTTGAAAGACCATATGGACTTACAGGTTTTTTTTGATTATTTTCATTGATTTTTTTTTTACCATTAATATTTCCATATATCTCACTACTGCCAGCAAATAAAAATTTTGATTTCTTTTTTTTTTGATTCAAAATATAATTTAATATTATTTTTACTGGTTTAATTTGACTAAAATAAGTTTCACTTCTTTTCTTAAAAGAATCAATAACACTTGATTGACCGCCTAAAAAATATATTTCGTCAAAATTTTTTTTTAAGATTTTTATTATTTTAACTTCATTTTCTTTTTTAATTAATTTTAATTCTAACTTTTTTAATAAGTCTAGTTTTTTTAAATTAATAAATTTTTTTCTACGAAAAATTCCAGTTACTAAATAATTTTTTTTTATTAAATATTTTGCTAAATAAGATCCATCTTGTCCAGTTACACCAAATATTAAAGCTTTTTTTAGTTTCATTTATTTCATTTTAAAAAGTCTTCTGCATATTTTTAAAAAATACTTAATTTGACTTGAACTTAAACCATAATAAATTGGAATTGAAATTTGATTTCTATAAAGTTCGAATGAATTCTTAAACTTTGTTTTATTCAATCCATATTTCTTTTTATAATAAGGTTGACTGTTTACTGGAATATAGTGAACTTGCAATTTAATTTTATAACTTAAAAATTCATTAATTAGTTTATCTTTTTTTTTTTTTATTTTTTTAAAGTTTACTAGCAATGGATATAAGTGATAGGAATTTTGATTCCCTTCTATTTTTTTTGGTATTTGAAATTTTTTTTTTTCAAAAAAAAAATTATTGTATATATTTGCTATTTTCTTCCTTCTAAGAACAAACTTATTTAATTTTTTCAACTGACTTATACCAAGAGCGCAATTTATATCTGGCAGTCTAAAATTAAACCCTAGATTTTCCATTTTGTAGCTCCAATATTTTTTTTCGTCCCTTATAATTCCATGAGATCTAAGTATTTTTGCTTTTTTATCAAAATTAATTTTTTTTGTAATAATTGCCCCACCTTCACCAGTTGTAATTGCTTTCACAGGATGAAAACTTAAAGTGACAAAATCCGCATATTTTGACGCATATCCAACATCATTTTTAATGCTCGAGCCCAAAGCATGGCAGTTATCGTTAATTAAAATTATGTTGTATTTTCTTTTCAAATAGTAAAACTTTAGCCATTGGGCTGGTTGACCTCCATAATCAGTGATTATAGCTGCTTTTATTTTCTTTTTACTATCCCTTTTAAGCTCTAATTCTAGTTTGTCTGGATCCATACAATAATCGTTCATGTTTATGTCTATAAAAATTGGTTTCGCATTACAATGCTCTATCACATTAACTGAAGACAAAAAAGTTATGGGGGGTACTGCTATCAAGTCACCTTTTTTCCAATTTAAAATTTTGCCAACTAGTAATAAGGCTGATGATCCATTATTAACTACTGTTGCATATTTGCATTTTAGTTTTTTTTTTAGAGAATTTTCAAATTTTCGAACTAAAGGGCCTTGTGTAATTAATTTACTTTTTAATGATTTTGCAACAAATTTAATATCTGAATTATCAATGTTCTGTCTTCCATAAGATATTATCATAAAAAAATTTAATTTTCAAAATCAGAAAAATTTTCAGAAATTAACTTCTGAATACTTTTTATCGATAAAAAATTCTGATTCTCAAAACTATTGTATGAACTATTTTTTAGATATCTTTGATTCAATTTTTCACTTAGTGGAAATAAAATAAATTTATCTTTTTTTTCAATCGAATAATAATATTCCACATTGTTTACTAGCTCCTCATGAATTTTTTCACCTCTTCTAATACCAATAAATTTTATCTTTTTATTTTTATTTATAGCTTTTGCTACATCCATAATTTTATATGAAGGACATTTTGGTATGAAGATTTCTTTTCCTTCCATTTTGTTAATACAATTGTGAACAAATTTAACTGCTTCATTTAATGTTATGCTAAATCTTGTCATGCTCTTGTTGGTAATGGTAAAATCTTCATTATTTGCGTTTTGTTTTAAAAGAATTGGTATAACAGAACCTCTGCTTCCCATAACATTTCCATATCTAACAACACTAAATTTAGTTTTTTTTTTACCTTTAAACAAATTTGCAGCCATAAAAAGTTTTTCAGCAGTAAGTTTAGTTGAACCGTAAAGATTTATTGGTGATACAGCTTTGTCTGTACTTAATAGGCAGCATTTTAGTACCTGCTTTTTTAAGCAAGTTTCAATAACGTTTTGAGTTCCGATAATATTAGTTTGTACAGCCTCAAAAGGGTTATATTCTGTAGTTGGTACTTGTTTTAATGCTGCTGAATGAACCAAAATATCAATATCATTATTAATAGCCCAATCTAGTCTACTTTTATCTCTAACATCTCCAATAAAAAATCGGAAAATATTTTCATTTTTTTTAACTATATTTATATTTTTTAAAAGTGATTGTTTATACTCATCTCTGCTGAAAATTATTATTTTCTTTGCTACTTTATTCTTTACAAGATATTCAATATATTTTCTAGCAAATGACCCCGTTCCACCTGTTATAAAGTAATTTTTTTTCATAATTGACAAATATTTAAATCATATATTTTTTTGTTAAAATTAAAACGTATTATTTGCTCATGATTTTCATTATTAAAAAATGTAAATATGTTATATTCTAGAGAAAGTTTATACAGAATAGGCAAAATCCAATCTAATTCAGCGGATCTTCTATATACAATTATTAAAATATTTTTTTTATTCATATTTTTTTAAAAATATTCCAACGTTTAAAACGGAAAATAAAAAATGACTTTCTTGGTTGTTGAGTTTAGGTTTTTTTATAAGATAATTAATTTTTTTTGTATCAATAAAATTACCAAGAGATTTATTATTTAATATAATTTCACTAAATTTTGAACTTCTAATGTTTAGTATGTCAGAAATATTAATATTAAATCCAATTTTATTTCTTGAATCTAATATGTTTTGATTCACTACACCTTTCATTGCATCTCTAAATATAAATTTTCCGTATCCTTTTTTAATTAAATAACTATTGGGTATACTAAAAGCAGTTTTGAATAAATTCTCATTTAGAAAAGGTGATCTATTTTCTATAGAATTAAACATAGATAATTGATCAGAGTCTCTTAGCTGGGGAGCAACATTGTGGATAAACAAATCATTTGATAATTGATTTTTAAAATAATCCTTAAAAAATTTATTTTTGGGAATTTTTATTTTATTTTTAAAATTTAAATAGTTGTGAATTTCATCTATATTATTTGCATTAAATACATCATCTAGCTTTTTTTTTCGATTACTAAAGTAATTAAAATTTTTTAAACTTTTGTTTCTAACTAATGGTTTTACATAAGTTTCCCAATCAACAAAAGCTTTTTTAAATTTGTGCTTATTACTTTCTAATGATTTAAGATAGTAGATTTGGTGTGATAAATAACCAGCAAATAATTCGTCTGCTCCAATTCCTGTAAACAAAACTCTAAAATCATTTTTTTTTACTGATTTATTTAAAATGTAATAAAGCAGCCAGGTAACAGCACATATAGGATAAGCACTATCCTCAATAATATTTTCTATTTGATCAATTGATATTTTTTTTGGAATATCAACATACTCATGATCAAGTTGTAGTTCTTTAATCGCTAGATTTATATTTTTGCTTTCATCATAATGAAGATCTTTATTGTAAATTGAAAAGCAATTTAATTTTATATTAAATTTTTTTATAGCAGTTGCGACAATTGCATTTGAATCTAGACCACCACTTAATAAACACGAAATTGGAAAATCTGATCTGAGTTTTTTTCTTATACTATCTTGAAAAGCTTCTCTTACATTATATTTCGCTTCTTCGTAATCCATTTTATTATTAATTTTAGTATTTTTGAAATTCCAATATTTTTTTGTATTAGAAAGAAAACTATCTGATTTTAATTTTTGATAAGATGCTGGTTCTATTTGTTCAATATCTTTAAAAAAACTAGCATTATCAAGATCAATAGCTCGAAAACCATATGATAAATAATTTTTAATTTTATTGTAATTAACATTTTTTGAACTTTTGCTTAATTCAAAAAGATATTTTATAGTTGATCCAAAAAAAATTCCGTTTTTATTTCTAAATGTATAAAGAGGTTTTTCACCAAATCTATCTCTACTTAGTATCAATTCCTTATTTTTTTTATTGAAATACGCCAAGGACCACATACCATCTAAATAAGAAAATGCTTTGGCATCATAATGTATCAGCATGTTTAATAGAACTTCCGTATCAGAATTTGTAAAAAATTTATAACCTAAATTTACCAAATCTTTTCTTAACTCAATGTAATTATAAATTTCACCATTAAATGCTATAGCTCCAAAATTATTTTCCATTGGCTGATTTGAGTTTTTTACTGGATCAATTATTGACAGTCTTGAGTGCAAAAATAGTGTTGATTTTGAATTAAATTCAAATATTTTTTGCCCAAAATAATCAGGCCCACGTTTATACATTAATTTTTTACAAGAAATTACTTTTTCTTTAGATGGCAAAAAATTACTAAAACCATAAAATCCAGCTAAACCGCACATAAATATCTTTTAATTTATTATTTACAATTTCTTCATAATTTGTCTTATTTTATCTTTGCTTATATTTGTTTTATTGACATATTTAAAAGCAATGACTGCTTGTTCTCGATTCATTTCTAAACCATTAGAATATTTCAAATTATATTTTCTTGCTAATTGAATTAGTTTCGTATGTTTAGGTTGATAAATTATGTCATAAATTATTGATTTTTTTTTAATTTTTTGAATTGACTTCTCTTTTAAAGGAGTCATTTTGTTTGATTGAAAACCTATTAATGTACAATTAATAATAATATCAAAAATTTCAATTTTTTTTTCAATATCACTATAATCAATCCATTTTGCCTTTATTTTCTTTGAAAATGATTTTTTATCAATAGATCTATTTGATACATAAATCTTATTATTTTTTAATAATTTTGAACAAAAATATGTTGAAACAGCTTTTCCAGCTCCGCCTAATCCTATAATTAAAATATTTTTATTTTTTTGACTTTTAAATTTTGACAAAAAAACTTTTACTGCAGCTTCTCCATCGGTATTCATGCCAAATAAATTTTTTCCTTTTCTAAAAATACAATTTATAGCCATAATTCTTTTTGCTTCCTTACTTAAATTTTTACCTAGTAACTTAGCTAAAGTTTCTTTGTATGGCATAGTTACTGCACCACCTAAAAAATTTTTATCTCTTTTTAAGTCAAAAAATTTTTTTTTAATGTGTTTTTTTTTAATATCTATTGGTATCATTCTCGTTTTTGAGTTTGTGTATTTATAAACAGCATTCCAAAGAACTGGTGATCTAGCACCTTTTGAAGGATTACCTCCAAGTATGGCTGTATATTTTTTATCCATTAATTATATAATTTTTCTTCTATAAATTTTTTTTGCAATAACATCCATTTTTTTTGTTATTTTTTTAAACTCCTGATAATTAATGGATTGCAAAGGATCTACAGCAGCCTTAGATGGATTTGGGTGAACTTCAAGCATTATTCCATCTGCACCAGCAGCTACACTTGCTAATGACATAGACTCAACCCAGGGTCTCCAGAAAGTAGCATGAGTTGGGTCGACAACTATTGGAAGGTGAGTAAGTTCTTTTGCTGCTGCAACTACTTGTAAGTCAATTAAGAATCTTGACGTTTCTCTATGAGTATGTGGTACACTTACACCTCTCTCACAGAGAATTAGTTTTCTATTTCCATGAAGCATTATGTATTCTGCTGCCCCAAGCCAATCTCTTAGAGATGAACCGTAGTGTCTTTTAAGCATAATAGGCTTACCAGATTTTGCACAATCAATAAGAAAAGGATAGTTTTGCATATTTCTAGACCCTATTTGCAAGATATCCGCTACCTCTGAAACGAGAGGAATATATTTAGACTCCATAACTTCAGTGATTACAGGTATTTTATATTTTTTTTTAGCCTCCTTTAGCCATTGAATACCGAGTTCTCTAGTTTCAGTATATTTATTGCTCCTATAAGGAAAAGTTAAAGGTTTGAAAGCCCCACCTCTTAAGAAATGTGCCCCATTTCTTTTAACATTTTTTGCAATGTCCAAAATTAATTTTTTACTTTCAACCATATTTGGACCTGCAAAAATTGGTATATTTTTTCCACCGAATTCAACACCTGCAATTTTAAATTTTGATTTGTGATTTTTATGTTTTTTTGCACAAAGTGGAAATTTTGTTGCTATGTCTTCTTTAGAAACGTCTTTTCCTGGGAATTTATTTTCAATATTTTTCAATTATTTTCCTAACTTTCTTGAGTTAATATTGTTTTTTACTTTGATCCATTTTTTTCTTTCATGACTTGCATATATAGAATGTATTAGTTTTGTAGTCTCACAACCATCTAATACATCAACTATAACTTCTCTTTTATTTTTTAGTAACAAATTAATACTTTTTTGCAAAAAAGGAGCATGACTATTTCCATAACCATTTTTTACTTTTTCAGAAAATTTGCTTAAATTAATCTTTTTATTCTTATTTTTTATAAATTCCCATTTAGTGATTTTGTTAAGTGCCACTCCTCCTATCACGGCCGATCCTTTCTCTCCTACAATTGATAAAGACGCATGAAGATCTTTTGGTCTTGCGGCCGTTGTAGCCTCAATAGTTCCTATAGCTCCACTTGAAAATTTTAGTAACACCAAAGCAGTATCTTCTGCTTCAAGTTTATTTAGTCTTTTTGTTAAAACAGAGCTTACTTCAACAACTGGCCCAAATAACCACCTTATTATATCAATATGATGTATAGCTTGCTGATTTATTACTCCACCATCCATTTTCCATTTTCCATGCCATGGATCGTTATAATAACTTTGATATCTACACCAAAAAACACTTATTGATAAACATACTATTTTTCCAAATTTATTTTTTTTAATAGCATTTTCTACAGTTTTAACAGCTACATTCAATCTATTCTGAAAAACTACACCACAACTAATTTTATTTTTTTTTGCTATTTTATTAATTTTCACTGCTTGAAAAGGTAATAATGTTAAAGGTTTTTCACTCAAAACATTTAATTTTTTTTTTAAACAATCAATTGTTTGCTGATAATGCAATCCAGAGGGTGTTAAAATTAAAACTAAATCAATTTTTACTTTATTGATCATATGTTTATGATTTGTAAAACTTAAACATTTAAATATTTTTGAAAACTTTTCAGATTTTTTTTTATCAGGATCACAAACTGCAACAATTTTTGAAAATTTTATTTTTTTCTTTAAAAAAATTTCTTTGTAGTAATTTGCTACTCTTCCACACCCAAGTAATGCTATCTTAATTTTCTTTTTCATTTAATTCTTTAAGTGAATTTTTTATTTTGATAAAGTCACTTCTATTTTTTATATCTGTAGAAATTAAAGGATTTTTAATATTATAAAATCCTAAATTACCACTATAAATATTTCCCTTTCTTAAATTTGCTGCACTCGTGACAAAACCTAATCCAATATATGTTATTACTCCTTTTTTACTTCTTAAATTATAAGGAATTAATCCATCAACTATATTTTCATATTTGTTATTAGTATTAGTCCAAATTCCTGCCCTTTCATATTTTGATGCTATTAAAGTATCAAATCCACTTTTAATATAATGTTGGATCATATCGTCAGCAAATTTTTTAGGTCTAAAGGGATATTGTTCAGTCAATATTAATAATTGATCAGGAAAGATTTTTTTTTTCTCTAAATATTGCAAAGTATATTGAGAGACTGACAGCAGATCAGAAAAGATTGACGAAAGATTTTTAGGTCTTAAAAAAGGTGATTTAACTTTTAACTTTTTAGCAAGAATTGAATTTTCTTTTTTGTCAGTAGTTACATAAATACTAGATAAATGTTTAGAATTTTTTAAATTTTCAATAGTATGTTCTAATAAAGTTTTACCATTAATTTTTATTGATCTCCCTCTTATGGGCAATATTGCTATTGTTTTATTCTTATTATTAGATTTAATAGATTTATCATAGAGATTTTTATCCAAAGTCTCTAAAATTTTTACTATATTCGCACATCTTTGAGGATCCATATCTTGATGAATTCCATGCCAATGAAAAACACTTGCCCGAGGTTCATATATAATTTTATAGCCTGAATTAATAACTTTTTGACCCCAAATTCTATCCTCAATATTTGTAGTTAATTCATCAAAAGGAAATTTTTTCCATATTTCTTTTGAAAATGCACTATTAGCGTTATGAAAAAAAGTTTCTTTTTTTTGAACTTTTTTTTCTATACCAAAAACAGTTAAAAGATCTCTTTTGTCAAAGTCACTAGAGTATGGAAGTGGTTGTTGTCTTCCATAAACTCCTGCAACTTTTTTACTTTTTAAATTTATTATCAAATTTTCTAACCATGTTATATTAATGGGGACACAATGAGCAGATAAACAAACTATATATTTGCCTTTTGCTTTTTTAACACCCAAATTTATAGCTTTGCCTGGTTTAAATTTATTTACTTTTAAAATTTTTACTGGAAAATTTTTTGCTCTCTCAACTGTTTTATCTTTAGAATTGTTATCAACAATTATTACTTCAATTTTCTCATAATTTTGCTCAAAAATTTTACTTAAACATGAAGTGATCCATTTTTCTTCATTTTTTGTTCTAATAATAATTGAAACTAGTTCTTTAGCCATTTTTTTTGCTCCTTATTTTTTTTGCTTCTTCTGCCAATAACAAATCCTCATTATCATGGATATCAATAGATGTGAAAGAGTCACTATTTTCCATAATAAAAACTTTATTTCCAATTCTTCTGCCTTTTCTCCATAACTTAGCTCTGCTAGCACAAGCTAAACCTGTATCTTCTCTAACAATATATCTTCTAATTTGTCTAGAAGAATAATTTTTCATCCATCCTCTTAATCTTTGCCAATTTCCATCTAGATTTTTTTCCCAAAAATTTTTATGTGTTTTATAACCTGAAAAAACACTTTCCAAATTTTGATTAGATTTTAATTTTTTTACTGCAAACGTTATCCAATTTACTTTTCTAAAAATATCTGTTGCTGTTATAAACACTCCTATTGAAAATTTTTTTTTTTTAATTTTTTCATAACTAATTAATGCATGCTTTAACCCTTCTTCTGTTGTAGACAAATCTTTAGCTAATTTTTTAGGCCTTAAAAATGGAACCTCAGCACCATATTTTTTTGCTATCTTAGCTATATCTTTATCATCTGTTGACACCAATATGGTACCTATCACACCAGATTTTTTTGCATGCATAATTGGATAGCTGATTAAAGGATAACCTCTAAGTTTTCTCAGGTTTTTTTTTTTAAGACCTTTAGAGCCACCTCTCGCCAATATTATACAAATCACATCTGAAAAATCGAAATTTTTCATTTTGCATCCTTTTTTATTTCTTTTTTTAATTCATCATATTCTCTCATTTTATTTTTCATAAAATTTAATGTTAATTTTGTTTTTTCTGATATTCCTTTTGGAGTTAATAAGTATAAGTAATTAATTTTTTTTGGGTTTTTTTTAAAATTTTTTATTTTTATTAAACCTTTTCCTCTAAGTGCTTTTAAACTATAGTTTAATTTTCCCAAGCTTAAACCAAGTTGACGAGCTAAAATTCTTTGTGAAATATTAGATTTTTTATTGATAGCTCTTAAAATATCAAAATGTTCTTCTTTAAGGTTGTTTTTACTCATAAGTGTTCAATTATTGTACAATGTTGTCTTTATTATGTCATCATAAATTAATTTGATTAACTAAAGAGCAAGGTATAGTATTGCTTGATATGGCCACATATAGAGATATTAATATTTCAAGGCAAGATCAATTTAATAAAGAATATATAAAAAAAAATAACAAAGGTTTTTCTTTTCCAATTTTTTCTAGTATTGAGATGAATATACATGGATCTTGCAACAGAAGATGTGCTTTTTGTCCAAGAGTAGATGAGGCTTTATATCCAAATCTTGATGAAGAATTAGAAATAAGTTTTTTTGAAAAAATTCTTTCGGAGTTAAAATTAAATAATTATCAAGGAAGAATGGGATTTTCGGGTTTTTCTGAACCATTTCTTCACAAAAATTTAGTAAAACTAGTTAAACTATTTAAAAAAAAACTACCTAATAATAGGTTAGAAATAGTCACTAATGGAGATTATCTTGAAGAGAAAATAGCCAAAGAATTATTTGAAAGTGGTTTGTATAATATAAGAGTAAGTCTTTACACTAATAAAAAAAACCAAGTTAAATTTGATAATATAAGAAGCAGACTTAATTTAAGTGAAGAACAATTAATTGTAAGAAGTCGTAATCTTGGAAGTAAAAATGATTTTGGTTTAGTTATGAATAATAGAGCAGGTTCAGTAGATTATACAAGAATAGGAAAAAAAGATAAAATAGTATCACTTCCTTTGAAACAGCCATGCAACTATCCAATGTTTAAATTATTCATCGACTATAACGGTGATTGTTTGCTCTGTTCAAACGATTGGAAAAAAAAGAAAATTATAGGAAATGCTAAAGAAAAAAATATATACGAGATATGGAAAGGAGAACAAATTAATTCGGTAAGAAAAAAGCTGATTAATAGAGACAGAAATTATGAACCATGTAAACAATGTGATGTAAATGGTACTTTAAATGGAAATGAATTTAGGGATAAATGGGCTGATTATTTTAAAAAGCATTAAATGAAAACTCTAATCATTGGTCATGGAAATCAAACCACAGAATATTCAAAAGTATTATTTAGAAACAAGATTAAAATTGAAGGTATTTGTGGCAGAAATC
Source organism: uncultured Pelagibacteraceae bacterium (assembly GCA_902608305.1). Classification (GTDB taxonomy): domain Bacteria; phylum Pseudomonadota; class Alphaproteobacteria; order Pelagibacterales; family Pelagibacteraceae; genus Pelagibacter. The sequence goes on from CACLNK010000002.1 coordinate 15,645, forward strand.
CAAAAGTTTATAAATTTGCAAAAAAATTAAATATACCTAATGCTTACTTAAATTTAACAGAGGCATTAAAGAATTGTGAATACGATTTTGTTTTAGTTTTAATTACTTGGACTGAAATTGAAAAAGAATTAAAAAAAATAATCAAATTTTCAAAAAAAATAATCTTTGTTGAAAAGCCAATTGCATTTTCAAAGAAAAAATTAAAATTTTTTACGCAAATATCACAAAAAAAAAAAACAAATGTTTTTGTTTTGTATAATAGAAGATATTTTAAAACTATTAATTTTTTAAAAAATAAAATTAAAAATGAAAAAAAAATTTATTTTAATTTAAATATTACTGATCAAAAAAAGTTACTTATTACAAAATATGGAAAAAATATGATTAAATATATGAAGTATTTTATTACGTCACACTGGATAGATTCTTTAATTTATATTTTTGGAAATTTTAAATATAAAATCAAGACGTTAGATAAAAAGTATACTTGTTTAACAATTTATGGAAGTAAGGTGTACGGAGTAGTTAATTTTTTTATTGATGTAAAAGATAGAATAAATGGTAGTTTTTATTTCAAACAAGATACTTTAAAGCTTGATACATTGGAATATTTATACAAAATTAACAAATTTAAAAAATCTAATAAAAGATACTCGTATAAAAAAAAATTATTAATTAACGAATATAAATTTTCATCATTTAAGCCAGGTTTAAATGATTTAGTTAAAGATATTAAAAATATTGTTAGAGAAAAAAAAGGTAAAATGCCAAGAATTAACGATTTAAATCAACTATATAATATTTTAGAAAAAATAAAATTATAATAAACAAATTATATTTTTTCATTTTTATAACAAAATAATTTATTAACTATTTTTGTGGGCAATATTTCTTAGTTTTTTTCCTCCTACTAATCTTATTGCTTCTTCAGTAGCCTCGGTTTCCATTCTAATGCGGCAATCTTTTGTCATAGATGCCATATGTGGTGTTAATAAACAGTTTTTTATATTTTTTAACTTACCATGATAGGGTTCACTCGCAAAAACATCCATTGCAGCGGAAAACAATTTTTTATTTTTTAATGCCAAATATAAATCATTTTCATTAACTATTCCCCCTCTAGAGGTATTAATTAAAATACTATTTTTTTTAAATAATTTAAATTCCTTTTTTGTTATTAAGTTTGAAGTTTTTTTGGTTAAGGGAATGTGTAATGAAATAATATCTGATTGTTGATATATTTTTTTTTTAGAAGATTTTATTATGTTTTTTTTAGATATAACATTTTTATATTTTATATCGTTAATTAATATTTTCTTAACACCAATCTTACTTAATAAACGAATAATTCTTTTTCCAGTTCTTCCAACTCCTATGATTCCCACTGTGCTATATTCTAATCTTTTTCCTGTATATCTTTGCCACTTAGAATTTCTTATATCTAAATTTGATAAATGAATTAATCTTGAAGATGACAGCATTAAACCTAAAGTAAATTCTACTACTGCTAATGTTGGCGCATCTGGTGTATGTGTGACTAAAATATTATTCTTTTTAGCCTCCTCTAAATCTACGTTATCCAAACCAATTCCAACTCTAGATATAAGTTTTAACTTCTTTGAACTTTCAATAACTTTTTTTGTATATTTTTCCAGGCCAGCAATAACAACATCTTTATCTTTTAATATTTTAATTAATTGTGATTCAGTAGTTATATTTTTTTTATAAAAACTAAAATTTATATTATTAGTCTTTAGTAGTTCAATTGGCTTTAAAGAGTTTTCACAAAATGGAGTTGCGGTTATTAGAATGTTCAAGATACAATATTTTTTTTGGTTATTTTTTTATTTTTTATATTTTTTTTAAAAGTATTATAGGCGTTTTTATTAAATATCCATATATACTTATAAAATATTGAAATAGTAAATTCTTTATCAAAATAATTATTTGCTGATTTGGCTGCAACTTTACCTTTTGCAGATCCCTCGAACATTATTATTAAATTTTTTGATTTTTGAATATATTTGGGTGTTAATGTTATTCTGTGTTGAGGTTTTTTTGGAGAATAAGAAAATTCTATTTTTTTATTTGATGATAAAGTTTTTTTATCATTATTAAATATTGAAGCTAAATGACCATCGGAACCAGATGATAAAATAGCAAAATCAAAAAAATCAGGCAAAGACTTATTATATTTTTTTATTTGCAATTTTCTATTTTTATTATTTTTAAAAAATGTACAAATTTTAAATTTGATAGATTTATTGTTAAAATTTAAATTTTTTTTTATATATCCATAGTTACTAAATCTACTTTTTACTGGTGCTATTCTTTCATCAGAAAGAAAAAATTTAATTTTTTTTCCTATAAAAATTGAGTTATTTCTAAACCAGAATTTATATAAATTTTTAGCAGTACTTCCACCTGTAATTAAAATATTTATTTGTTTCTTATTTTTTAACTTTTTAGATAATAATTGATTTATTTTTCTGTAAAAAGCTGTCATTCAAAATTGAAATTTTTAATCGTAGATTTAATTTATTTTCTATATATTTCTCTTAAACCTATTTTTTAAATACTTTCTTACCTTTGCAATATCTTCTTTTCTATCAACGGGTATGGAAACTTCTTTAGTTTCAACCAATTTTACATTGTATCCATTTTCTAAAATTCTCAACATATCAATTGACTCTTTTTGTTCTAAATATGTTGGTTTCATTTTTATGTATTTTTTTAAAAAATCTGTTTTAAATGGTATAATACATATTTGTTTAAAATATTTTTTCTTTTTTTTATTTTTAAAAGGAATTAATCGTCTTGAAAAATAAATCGCGTTATTAAAATTATCCTTAACCACTTTAATACAATCTTCGTTTATTGCTTCTTTTTCTTCAATTTTTCCAATTAAATTTACGACATTAATATTTTTGTTTTTTTTAAAAGGTTGCAAAGATTGTTTTATCATCTTTTTATTTACAAGTGGTTCGTCTCCTTGGACCATTAGAACAACATCATATTTAACTTTTGTTTGTTTTTTAATTTTAAATAATGCCTCCGCACATCTATCACTGGCTCTCTGATGAGCTTTACTTGTCATTATAGCTTTGCCATTAAAATACTTAACATGATTGAAAATTTTTTTATCACATGTTGCTACATATATATCTTTTAATAAATCACTCTTTTGAACATTGTTGTAAACTTCCATTATCATTGAATTTTCAAAAATTTTTTTTAGAGGTTTTCCTGGAAATCTTAAACTTGATAACCTGGCAGGAATTAAAGTTAAGACTTTCATTTAAAAATTTTTGGTTTCTGAAGTCCAGCTTTTATAGCCGATGTATCCATGGAGTAACCAAAAAATTTAAATCCAGCTTTAATATAATTTTTTAATTCTTTTTCATTTGGATAAACAATATGAATACCACAGGCTTTCTTGTTTTTTTTACATGCCTTTATTATTTTTTTTAAACACGATGTATATTTTTTGCTTTTGAATTGTCCGGGAATGCCAAGCGATAGACTTAAATCATATGGTCCAATTAAAATACAATCTAAACCCTTAACGTTTAAAATATTTTCAATATTTTCATATCCTTCCTTCGTTTCAATCTGTGCAGCAATAAATGGTTTAAAAGTTATTGTTTTTTTTATATCATCTATTCCAAAATTATTTGAAATTGAAAAACCATAGCCTCTGTTTCCTTGTGGTGGGTAGCAAGTTTTATAAATTATATCCTCTAATATATTTGAGTCTTCAATTTTTGAACATATTAAACCCTCAACTCCAAGGTCTAATAAACGATTAACGCTTGAAAAATTTTCTTCGGATATTCTTGCAAAAAAAGCTGATGATGAACTATTTATAACACTAGATAAAAGTGATACATCATGAATTGAGCCTGAACCATGTTCTAGATCTATCACAATATAATCATAAGAGTAGTTGCAGACAATCCTTGCTATATCAATGTGGGGTATTTGAAGCCAAGTTCCAATAATGGGCTTTTTATTTTTAAGTTTGTTTCTTACTTGATTAATCTTTTTTATACTATTTTTCATTTTTTATAATATTAGTTAATTTTACAATATTTTCTAAAAAGCTGTGCTTTTCATGATACTTTAACGTCTTTCCTTTATCCAATTTATAAGAATTAGGATTTTTAATATAATGTCCTAACTGCTGATTTTTTTCATCAAAAAATATTTTTGTTTTGTCAATTTTAAGTATTTTTGATAATTGCTTAAGCAGATTTGAAACTCTTCTTGATTTATTACCCTTCAAAATAATTACTTTATTATAAAAATTTTTATTTAAAATTTTTACACTTAGAGCTGATGCATCTTCTATGTGGATATAATTCCTTCTTGCTAGTTTGCTTCCTTTATATAATAATTTATTATTTTGAAGGGCAAAATTAATTATCTTAAACATACCATTACTTTCGTCGGTTCTTGCTCCATATAAAGAGCCATATCTTAAAATTGTGTAATTTAGATTATATTTTTTTTTATATTCTCTAATATAATCTTCTGCTGCTCTTTTACTACAACTATAAAACCCACCATCATTACTTAAGGAATATATTGAGCTTGCCTGAACAAAATGTTTAACATTATTTAATCTACTAGCTTCTAATAAATTTATTAGACCAACAATATTAAACTTAACAGTTTCAAGGGGTTCATTCAGTGCTACATCTAATCTTGAAATACCTGAAAAATTGAAAACAATATCTATTTTTTTTAATACTTTTTTTACTAATTGAAAATTCATTATATCGCCAACAATCATTTTTTGACCCTTGTTTAAAAACTTTGTTTTATATTTATCAAATATTGTTATTTTATATCTTTTATATTTTGCTAACTCATCACATACATGAGATCCTAAAAAGCCGCTACCACCAATAATACAAATATTTTTTTTTACCATCTTTAATTAATTCTTAAATATATTAATTATTTTGTATAAAAATCCTTTTATTAAAAAAACAATTACCATAAATGTCTTATTCTTATTATTAAAAATAAATTTTTTAATTCCAAATTTTTGAATATAAAAAAAATTTTTAATTGAATCATTTATAGTGAAATCATTATCATTAATTTTTCCCAAATAATTTCTTTGATTTTTTAAAATTGTTCCTTCGTATGACAATTTATTTATAGATTTATTGTCTGTTATTCCTATCCATTTTATAATTTTTTTAATAGTCTGTTTATTTTTATAAATTAAATCTTCTGATCTAATTGTTTTAATCATTTTGGGATATAATTTTTCTAAGTTAATTATCTTTTTTCTTTGATTTAACTCAGCTCTATAAAAATTTGCGTATAAAATATTTTCTATTTTTTTGTTTATTTTACTTTGAATTAGTTTTTTATTTGTTATGCCTGTTGTATTAACTATTTCTCTAATTGCTCTTGTCAAAACAATATCTTCAGAGTTTCTCATCAAATATATTATCTTGATATTAAATTTTTCTTTTACAGCAAAATTTATTGATTCATAATTATTAGGTGCCATAAAAAGTACATATTTTTTTTTATTTTTATTTTGGGCATAAAGAAATGCCTCTAAAAATAAATCATATAAATTTTCTGGACTAAAATTTTTTATATTGGATTTAAATATTTTTTGAAAAATGTAAGTATCATATTTAATAAAATTAAAATCAAATTTTTCATTAACTAAAGAAATACTGGAAATATCTGCTCCAATTTTTTTTAACCAAGCGTATTGTTCATTTACATAATATCCTGAATAATTTAATAAAAGTTTTCTCAGTAAGATTGGTGAAAAAAGAAAGCTTTTCTTTTGACTTTTAAAATTTAATTTTTTTAACTCATCATCTTTAATTGTTAAATAATTTACATTTTTTTGAAAATTTAAATAATTTTTTTCAAACTCTGAAAAATTAATAAAAGGTTGAATAAAAATCTGTAAAATCTTATCATGACGATGTATCACGTTTACTTGAGGATGATTATCTATTTGTTTGCATAAAATAGATTTAAATGAAGCACTAGTTCCACCAACCATTAATTTTTTTAAAGGTCTGTAATTATAATATTTCATTAATATTTTTATGTAGGCTCTATTAAATAAGTCTTTTTCATTTTATTAATAATAGAAATATCATTTTTCAATTTTTTTTTAGGCGTAAGTAAGGCGAAATCGTAATAAATTTTCATGCTATATAAATTATTAATAGCTTTATACTTCTTTTTTCTAATTGAATAGTCATCCAAAATAATTGTTGGATTTTTTTTAAATTTTTTTTTTAATAAAAATTTATACAAGTAAACTAAACATAAAACTCTATATCTTCCATCGACAAGTATTAAATCAGGTATTTCTGTTAAATTACTATAAATATCCGAACAATATTTTATTACTTTTTTTTGAAGTTCTTTGTTATGTTTTTTCCATTTTGGAAAATGAATTCTAGAATAAAATCCAGTAATTCCAAACGGTTTTAATAAATATTTAAATTTATTACTTTTTTTGAAAGATGATAAATTCCTTATTTTCTTATAAAGATACTTATAGAACTGTTTATCACTTTCAATTGATACTAGATCTTTATTCAAAGACATTGCTAAAAGCGTTGTAGTACCACTCCCAAATTCAAGAAATAATTTACTTTTTTTTAGTTGATTGTAAAAAAAATTGTTTTGTTTTGAATGTCTAAATCTTAATTTTGCATCTACTTTGTAATCAATCTTAAAAAAACCAAAATATCTGAAAAAATGAAATATAAAATCAATCAGGTCTTTTAAATGATTAAATATTCTGTTTATTTTATTCATAGAATGAGTAAATTATTTTTTTGTTAAAAGATTTTTAATTAAAGATTTGCAAATATTTTATTAATTGGTGTTCCATTGATAATCATTATTAATGTTTCTTATTAATATTTTTAAATGTAAATATCTAAAAATACTGAACTTCTTATATATTTTTTTCTTATAATAGTAAATTTTATTTATACTTTTTGAATTTAATTAGTAATATGTTTAATAAAAAAATGAAAAAAAAACATATATTAATTATTATATTTTTTTTCATTTCGTTTTTTGTTGTTAAAAATATAGTAATTATTCAATTAAATAATCAAAATCAAATATTTCTAAATTTAAAAGCAAAGATTAATCCTAATTTTAATGAATTTATAAAAAAAAACTTTTTTAAAAATTATTATTTAAATAAAGAATTATCATCAAAAAAAAATGAAATCATAGAATTAAGAAATGAAATTAAAGAATTACATTCCAAAAATTCAGGTAAATTATTTTATCAAAATGAAATAAATTCAAGTATTAATAATAAATTTTACTTAAAAAAATTTTATATTCCAAACCCAATTGAAATTTACAATAATTTCAATATTAAATGGAATTATATAGATAAATTTAATGAAAAAATAATTCTTGTACTTTCCTCGGGAAAAATATTTTATTTTGATAAAAGTAATTTTTCTAAAATAAATCTAGATATTAAAAGTTTAAAAAGTAATTTAGAAAAATTTGTAAAAATTAACCATCAAGACTCGCATGCTGATACGGTTAAAGATTTGTTGATAGCTGATGATAAAATTTACGTATCTTTTGTTAGAGAAGTTTATCCAAATTGTTTTACAAATTCTGTAGTTGTGTCAGATATGAATTTGATTGATCTAAAATTTAAATATTTTTTTAACAATAATGAATGTGTTGTAGATGAAAGAACAAATAATAAAGAAATTGAAGCTAATCAAAATTATGGACAACTAAATCAAAGCGGCGGGAGATTAATTAAAGTTAAAAATGAAATTATTTTCACAATTGGTAACTACCGCTCTTGGCCAATAGCTCAAAAACTTAATTCAATATTTGGAAAAATTTTAAGAATAAATATTCAAGATGGCAGTTATAATATTTTATCAATGGGTCATAGAAATCCTCAGGGATTAACTTTTCTTGATAAAGAAAATTTAATTATTTCATCTGAACATGGCCCTATGGGTGGAGATGAAATTAACAAAATTGATATAACAAATGTTACAAAAATTCAAAATTTTGGTTACCCTATTGCATCTTACGGAAATCATTATGATGGAAAAATTAGGGAAATAGCTCCCCTAAATAAATCTCACAAAGATTTTGGCTTTATAGAACCAATCTACTTTTTTAATGAGGGAGGCATAGGACCTAGTGAAATTATCAGTGATGAAAATAATATTTTGATTCTTTCGACACTAACAGCTAAAAAACTTATTTTTTTTAAATTTGATGATGGTTTAAAAAATATTGAAAATTATGATAGTATTAAAATAGGTGAAAGAGTAAGAGATATAATCAAAATCGATGATGATAATTTCTTAATGTCTCTAGAAAATGTACCATCCTTAGGTTTGCTTACAAAATTTTAATTTAATTTATTTTTTCGATCCTGTTATTATTCAGGGTATATATTGTGTCACAAATTTCTAAAGATTTTTTTTCGTGTGATATAAAAACAATCGTCATTTCTTGAAAATTATCTTTAAGTTCTTTAAAAAAAAGGTCTTTGGTTTTAGAATCTAGAGAACTGGCAGACTCATCCAAAATTAATAGCTTACTGTTTCTATAAATTGCTCTTGCTATTCCAATTCTTTGTTTTTCCCCTTGGGAAATTTTAGATCCATTTTCTCCTAATTTAGTTTCATCTTTAAATTCTAATTTTGCAAATAATTTTTTTAATTGTGATTTTTCTAAAGCTATTTCATATCTTTTGTGATCATACTCGCTTTCAGACTCATTTAAGCAAATATTTAGTTTTAAACTTTCATCAAGTATCATAACGTTTTGGGGAACATATGATATTAAATTTTGCCAACAACTTATATTATTTTTTATGTCAATAGCATCAACTTTAATTTTGCCACTTTCAGGATGAATCAATCCCATCAAAATATTAATTAGAGTGGTCTTGCCAGAACCAGATGGGCCCATTATACCAATTTTGTCTCCAATATTTATTTGAAGATTTAAATTTGAAAAAACTTTTTTATCTTTAAAATTAAAATTGATATTTTCAAATTGTATTTTTTTATTAAATAAAATCTTTGTAGTGCCTTCATCTATTTTATTAAACTCATTTTTTAATTCATTTTTTATTATTGATAATGTTGGATGAGCAAATTTTATTTTATTATAACTAGAACTTATAGCATTTGCCGAAGGTATAATTCTAAAAATTGAAGCTGCATAAACACCTAATGTTGTAAATAAATTTGAAGTATTTTCTATATTAGCAATAATAATAAAAATCAAAATAAGTAAAAAAATTATTTCATAAAATGATTTTGGTAATGAAGTAATTAAGGTTCGTTTTATTGAAATTTTATAAACTTCTGCTACTTTTTTAGAAAAATTATCTTCAAATAATTTTTGAATTTTTAAAAGTTTAATTTCTTTTACAATATGAAAACTTTCAGTTATTATTTTTAGAAATTCTTTACTAATTACCTGTCTTCTATTACCTAAATTTTTAAGTGTTTTAGAAAAAAGCATCTTTAGCAAGATCATTATAAATAAAATAGCTGAAGTTATTATTAATGTTGATTTAAAATCATAAAGTAAAAGCAAGGAAAGAATAAATAATATTAATACAACATTAGAAACTAAGGTTAATAATGGTGATAAGAGAGATTTAGTAAATAATGCTACTTCTGATGTTAAATTTCTTAAAGTATTTGCAGAATGGTTTTCTGAGTAAAAAATAAAATCTTTATTAATAAAATTTTTGAAAATTTTAATTTGCAAATAGTTATCTAGCTTTATAATGAATTTTGCCTGGTAATAAGTTGCAAAAAAAAATAAAATGTTCTTTAGTAAAACTAATACGAAAAAAAAGAACAATATTTTATAAATATCTTTTTCTATATTGACGTCTATGTAATCATTAACAATATTAAAAATTTTACTATTTTCTCCCTGTATGATTTCCATTAATGGTATTACTAATCCAATAGATAAAAAATCTAAAAAACTTAGTGCTATATAAATTAACATTATTAAACAAGCACTTAAACGTTGTTTGGTATTTAAAATTTTTAATAAATCTTTAATCATTTTAATTTAAATTTTCTTTATAAAATTTGCTATATTTTTAGATATATTTTTATTTGAACCGTAAATATTGATAAATTTTTTCCTTTGATTTATCCACATTTTATCTTTTTTTTTGTGTATGGCTTTATATAATTTTTTTTTAAAATCTTTTTTTGTAGATGCTTTTGCGGTTAAACCAAGTCTACCACTTAAAGATTTGTTTGAATTATAAATTGAATTAATGCCTTTCCAAAGTTCAATTGAAGGTTTATCCATTAATGGACCAAAAACTGTTGCTGCAGACTGAAAATCAGATACTACCACATCACACTCGCTTGCGAGAGAAACTAAATTTTTGCTACTTAAAGTCCACAAATTTTTTTTATACTTTTTGAGTACATTTAAAAAATGTGGATGATTTTTGTTTGGATGAATTTTTATTACAATTTTAATATTTTGAAACATTTCAAAAGTTTGCATAACTTGATTTAATTGAAAATCTAATTTTGTAAAATCTCTGCTATTAACAATTCCAAAAAATGAACTATAAGCAAAAAGTATTTTTTTATATTTTCTTTTACCAAAATATTTAACTTGGTTAATTCTTTTTGCTACCCATTCTTTTTCATACATTGGTGTACCAAAATAAAAAATTTTATTTTTTTTAATAAACTTCGACCAATAATTTACATCTAAACTTGAGTTAACAATAAGATAGTCTCCAGGGATTTTTCTAATTTTTATCTTGCTTTCATTCTGGTTTTTTAAAAAAACTATAGGTGAACTTGGAAAATGCACAATAGTTGGCCTGTCTTCTTTTTTTATTGCATTTAACCAAAAACTATAATTCCCAAATTCAGTAAGAACTAAATCTATTTTTTTGTATTTAGGAATGCCCAACTTGGTTTTCAGAAATTTTATATCATGTATTGCTTTTGTTAGAGATGAATATAAAAAATTATTTTTAGAAAATTTTCTTAAAAAACGCTGAAGAAATTTATCCTTTTTAGTTAATATAAATTTATTTTTTTGTATTATATCAATTATTGAAAATGATAAATTATCAGTTTTGCAACTGCTATATGAGGCCTTGGTAAGATACAAGGTAAATAATTCAAAATCAAAATTGAATTTATTAATTACTGGTGCTATCCACTCCATTTCCGAAACTCCTCTTCTTATAACGAGTAATATAACTTTTTTATCTTTTGACATAATAATTTTATAAATCTTATTTACTTTATTTTTTTTTTAAAATAAATAATTTTTCAGCAATTTTCCAATCGTTTATATTGTCTATATCTTTTACTTTTAATTGGGGCAGTTTAAGAACATAAGAATTTTTATTTAGTATAATTTTTTTTTTTAGCCATGTTCTAGTTGAGCCCCAATAAAATTGTCCCGCATCATGAAAAGTTACATTTAAATTTTGTGACAAAGCAGAATAATTAAAAGATTTAATAGTTTTTATTTTATTATTTTTTATATAAAAACTTTTTTGGACTGGATAGGAATATTGTGAAACAGGTACAACAAATTCATTTTTTTTCTTTTTTAAAATTTTAAAAGAATTTTTTAAATCATTTTTTTCCATTAAAGGGGCTGTTGGATAAATACAGCAAATATAGCTAGGTTCAATTTTGTTTTTTAAAAGCCATCTGATCGAATGTTTAATTACATCGATTGTTGAAGAATTAGATCTTGCTAAATTTTTAGGTCGAACAAATGGAGCCTCTGCTCCATATTTTTTTGCAATTTTAATAATTTTTTTGCTATCTGAAGAAACTATTATTTTTTCAAATAATTTTGATTTTTTTGCAGTACTTATAGAATAACTAATAATAGGCTTACCTAAAAAATTTTTAATATTTTTATTCTTAATTCTTTTACTACCTCCTCTTGCAGGAATGATTGCTATTTTCATAAATTAATATAGTTTTAATATATTTTTTAAAACTCTAATACAAAGCTTTTTTTAGAGAACCATTATGATTGGCCGAAATTTCTGCAATAAAGTATGGTTTTTTTGATAACATAAAAGCAATATACAAAATTAATATGAATATTAAACTAGTTAAATCCAATATTGATGACTTAAAATTTATACTAAAATTAAAAAACAGTACAGATGCAAGAAAATATTCAATAAATAATAAAATAATTTCTTTAAAAGAACACAAAATTTGGTTTTCTAAAAAATTAAAAGAAAAAAAAACAAAAATTTATATAATAAAATTTAATAATATAAGAGCGGGATATATTAGAACTGAAAAAAAAGGAGTAAACAATGAAATATCAATAGGTTTATTAAAAAAATTTAGATCTAAAAGTATTGGAAAATTTGCATTAAAACGGTTTGAAAAAATTAATAAATTAAAAAATCTTTCTGCAAAAGTTCATCGAAAAAATTTGAGTTCTATTTACTTTTTTTATTCTTGCGGTTATTCTATTTATTTAAAGAAAAAAGAGAATTATCTTATGAAAAAGATCAAAAAAAAAATAAATTATCAAAAAATTATAAAAAGAATTGAAAACATTAGAAAAAAAAATAATACAAACTGGATGGATATTTTAAGAATTGCTTTTAAATTCTCTCCTAAAGAAACAGCAAAAGTAATGTCCCAAATTTATATCGAAGACAATAAAATTGCAAAATTATCAAAAAAACTTAAATAATTTAATTTAATTTACAAAAATTTTTTTCAGTGCATAAATCAAGCCAATTGAGCTATTAGTACTGGTTAGCTACATGCGTTGCCGCACTTCCACACCCAGCCTATCAACGTGGTGGTCTACCACGGCTCTATAGGAAGAACTAGTTTTAAGGTGAGTTTCCCGCTTAGATGCTTTCAGCAGTTATCTCGTCCGTACTTAGCTACCCGGCACTGCAGCTGGCGCTACAACCGGTCCACCAGTGGTACGTCCATCCCGGTCCTCTCGTACTAGGGACAGCTCCTCTCAATTCTTCTACACGCATAGCAGATAGGGACCGAACTGTCTCACGACGTTCTGAACCCAGCTCACGTACCACTTTAATTGGCGAACAGCCAAACCCTTGGGACCTGCTCCAGCCCCAGGATGTGATGAGCCGACATCGAGGTGCCAAACACTGCCGTCGATATGAGCTCTTGGGCAGTATCAGCCTGTTATCCCCGGCGTACCTTTTATCCGTTGAGCGATGGCCCTTCCACTCAGAACCACCGGATCACTATGACCGTCTTTCGACTCTGCTCGACTTGTCAGTCTCACAGTCAGGCAAGCTTATGCCATTGCACTCTACGAACGATTTCTGACCGTTCTGAGCTTACCTTCGCACGCCTCCGTTACTATTTGGGAGGCGACCGCCCCAGTCAAACTACCCACCATACAATGTCTTGATACCGGATAACGGTGATCAGTTAGATGCCAAGAAAAACAAAAGAGGTATTTCACTGGTGACTCCACAAAAGCTGACGCCTTTGCTTCAATGTCTCCCTCCTATGCTAAATATATTTTTCCTAACACCAATGTAAAGTTGCAGTAAAGGTGCACGGGGTCTTTCCGTCTAACTACGCGAACTCCGCATCTTCACGGAGAATTCAATTTCACTGAGTTGATGTTGGAGACAGCGGAGAAATCGTTACGCCATTCATGCAGGTCGGAACTTACCCGACAAGGAATTTCGCTACCTTAGGACCGTTATAGTTACGGCCGCCGTTTACTGGGGCTTCAGAAATGAGCTTGCACCCATCGCATTAACCTTCCAGCACCGGGCAGGCGTCAGACCCTATACATCCACTTACGTGTTAGCAGAGCCCTGTGTTTTTGATAAACAGTCGCTTCTCCCTGGCTTGTGCCACCTTTTAATGGTTGCCCAAAAAAAGGTCTTCTTTATTCCGAAGTTACAGAAGCATTTTGCCGAGTTCCTTCAACATCATTCTCTCAAGCGCCTAAATATACTCTATTAATCCACCTGTGTCGGTTTAGGGTACGGTCTAATGATGGAGCTATTTCCTGGGACCTTTTCATGGCAAGTTCAATCCATTAAGAACTCACAACTTACAAGATCCGTCACTTCCATCTGGTTAAGGAATATTAACCTTATTTCCATCGGCTACGGCTTTCGCCCTCGTCTTAGGAGCCGACTAACTCTGCGCGGATTAACCTTGCGCAGAAACCCTTGGATTTTCGGCGATGAAGTTTTTCACTTCATTTATCGTTACTTATGTCAGCATTCGCACTTCTGATACCTCCAGAGTCCCTCACGGGTACTCCTTCACAGGCTTACAGAACGTTCCGCTACCAGATGTAATTTCCGAAGAAATTACAAATCCACAGATTCGGTATATGATTTTAGCCCCGTTACATCTTCGGCGCAGAAACTCTATTAGACCGGTGAGCTGTTACGCTATCTTTAAAGGATGGCTGCTTCTAAGCCAACCTCCCGGCTGTTAAGGAATTTCCACATCCTTTCACACTTAATCATAATTTGGGGACCTTATCTGGTGGTCTGGGCTTTTTCCCTCTCGACCATGGACCTTAGCACCCACAGTCTGTCTGTTGAAGAACTACGTTCAGCATTCGGAGTTTTATTAGGTTTGGTAAGAATCTCTTCCCCCTAGCCCATTTAGTGCTCTACCTCTGAACGCATATTTATTCAACGCACTACCTAAATAGTTTTCGCGGAAAACCAGCTATCTACGAATTTGGTTGGCCTTTCACCCCTTACCACAAGTCATCCAAAGACTTTTCAACGTCAACTGGTTCGGTCCTCCGGCAAGTGTTACCTTGCTTTCAACCTGCCCATGGTAAGCTCATTCGTTTTCGGGTCTAATTCATTAAACTAATCGCCCTATTAAGACTTGCTTTCGCTGCGCCTACACCTAGATGGCTTAAGCTTGCTTAATAAATTAAGTCACTGACCCATTATACAAAAGGTACGCCGTCACTCTAAAAAGAGCTTCGACTGATTGTAGGCATGCGGTTTCAGGTTCTATTTCACTCCCCTAATAGGGGTTCTTTTCACCTTTCCCTCACGGTACTAGTTCACTATCGGTCACTGAAGAGTATTTAGGCTTAGAGGGTGGTCCCCCTATATTCGAGCAGGATTTCACGTGTCCCGCTTTACTCAAGAATTTTATTAAACATTACTTTTACGGGACTATCACCCTCTTTGGTTAGTTTTTCCAAACTATTCGAATTTTTTTAACAAAACTACAGGCCTAGTCCGTTTTCGCTCGCCACTACTAACGGAATCTCAATTGATTTCTTTTCCTCTGGTTACTTAGATGTTTCAGTTCTCCAGGTTATCTCTTTAAACCTATTTATTCAGTTTAAAGTTACACATAAAGTGTAGGGTTTCCCCATTCGGAAATTTTCGGATCAAAACTTGCATACAGCTCCCCGAAACTTATCGCAGTATACCACGTCCTTCTTCGGCTTTCAGTGCCAAGGCATCCGCCACACGCCCTTAAACGCTTGATTTATGCACAGAAAAAAATTCTGTGTTGAATCAAATTTTTGTTTGAACATTAATCAAAAATTAATGTTCGGATATAGATATTGATAATAATTATATTTACAAATTAAATAACTAAATGTTTCCTGGTGGAGGATAGCGGGATCGAACCGCTGACCTCCTGAATGCAAATCAGGCGCTCTCCCAGCTGAGCTAATCCCCCAGTTAATCTTTGGTGGGCCGAGATAGACTCGAACTATCGACCCCACCCTTATCAAGGGTGTGCTCTAACCAACTGAGCTACCGGCCCCTACAGAACAGAAACACTACTTAAGAAGAGAAATGAGGACGGTCAACATTAACCTGTATATTATTTAGATTAAAATTTTACTTTTAATCATCCTTAGAAAGGAGGTAATCCAGCCGCAGGTTCCCCTACGGCTACCTTGTTACGACTTCACCCCAGTCGCTGACTATACCGTGGTCAAAGGTTTTAAACTTTGCCTTAAGGTAGAACCAACTCCCATGGTGTGACGGGCGGTGTGTACAAGACCCGGGAACGTATTCACCGCGGCGCGCTGATCCGCGATTACTAGTAATTCCAGCTTCATGTACTCGAGTTGCAGAGTACAATCCGAACTGAGGCATTTTTTTAGGATTTGCTTAATGTCGCCATTTTGCTTCCTATTGTAAATGCCATTGTAGCACGTGTGTAGCCCAACACGTAAGGGCCATGAGGACTTGACGTCATCCCCACCTTCCTCCAGCTTATCACTGGCAGTTCTTTCAGAGTGCCCAACTTAATGATGGCAACTAAAAGTGAGGGTTGCGCTCGTTGCGGGACTTAACCCAACATCTCACGACACGAGCTGACGACAGCCATGCAGCACCTGTGTTTCGTCCGGCCGAACCGAAAACTCTAATCTCTTAGAGTCGCGACGAACATGTCAAGTGTTGGTAAGGTTCTGCGCGTATCTTCGAATTAAACCACATGCTCCACTACTTGTGCGGGTCCCCGTCAATTCATTTGAGTTTTAACCTTGCGGTCGTACTCCCCAGGCGGTGTGTTTATCGCTTTTGCTGCGACACTGAAAATAAATTTCCAACGTCTAACACACATCGTTTACGGCATGGACTACGAGGGTATCTAATCCTCTTCGCTACCCATGCTTTCGTTCCTCAGTGTCAGTAATGATCCAGAAAGCTGCCTTCGCAATTGGTATTCTTTCTAATATCTACGAATTTCACCTCTACACTAGAAATTCTGCTTTCCTCTATCATACTCTAGCTAAAAAGTTTTGATGGCAGTTCCAGAGTTAAGCTCTGGGATTTCACCACCAACTATTTTAACCACCTACGAACTCTTTAAGCCCAGTAATTCCGAACTACGCTAGGTCCCTTCGTATTACCGCGGCTGCTGGCACGAAGTTAGCCGGACCTTCTTATTCGGGTACAGTCATTTTCTTCCCCGACGAAAGAGCTTTACAACCCAAAGGCCTTCTTCACTCACGCGGCATCGCTGCATCAGAGTTTCCTCCATTGTGCAAGATTCCCTACTGCTGCCTCCCGTAGGAGTTTGGGCCGTGTCTCAGTCCCAATGTGGCTGATCATCCTCTCAAATCAGCTATTGATCACAGTCTTGGTAGGCCATTACCCCACCAACAAACTAATCAAGTGCGGGCTCATCCAATGGCGCATAAAGCTTTCTCCGTAAAGACTTATGAGGTATTAGCACAAGTTTCCTCGTGTTATTCCTCACCAAAGGGAAGATACCCACATGTTACTCACCCGTCTGCCACTAAGTATTGCTACTTCGTTCGACTTGCATGTATTAGGCGTGCCGCCAGCGTACGTTCTGAGCCATGATCAAACTCTCAAGTTTAAAAACGGCGCACACTAGCTTCTATATAAATTTTAAGAATAAAACTTATATAATGTTGAAGTGTGTACGACAAATTTTGGTAACCTTAACCGTCCACACTTCTCTTCTTAAATTTTTACTTTTTAAATAGCTAATTAAGAAAATTTCTTAATAATTAACAATGTTTTTATTGTTAAAGTGTGACGCTTATAGTCTAAAATGTAAGGAAATCAAGCTCTTAAGATTGAAAAAAAACTTAAAAAACTCTTGAAAATAAGGGTTTTTTCTGATTTTTGGGTTTTAATAAATTAATATTTAATAGTGATATGAAAACGAGATTAAGCAAAATACTATCTAATTTTAAAAGGAATTTTGATATTTTCTTTTTATTAATCATAATATTAGCTGCAGGAATTTCAATACAAATTTACAATTCTTATAAGAGTCAAAAAAAAGAAAATTTTTCAAATGTTTTAAATAACATTTATTTTAAAAAAACTTTAACTTATATGTTTGATAATTTTGACCCAAGATATCTCACCATTGAACATAAGGTTTCTTCAGGAGAATCATTAAATATAATCTTAGAAAAATATGAAGTTCCTAAACTAGAAATTAAAAAAATAACAAAAGAGTTATCTAAAAAAAAAAATTTAAATAATTTAAAAATTAACCAATTAATAAAATTTACAATTGATAAAGGTAATCAAAATAAAGTAATAAGATTTTTTTTCCCTGTTTCTAGAACAAAAAAAATTCAGCTAGTTAGAAATTTAAAAAATGATAATTTTGAATCTAAAGAAATTACCAAAAACTTAAATAAAAAAATTATTTTTAAAGAAGGAAAAATTTCACAAAGTTTATATAGAAGCGCTATTAAATCAAATATTCTTCCAAATATAATTGTTGAATTTGCTCGAATTTATGGGTTTCAGGTCGACTTTCAAAGAGACATAAGAAAAAATGATGCCTATCAAATTATTTATGAAATTTTTCAAGACGAGGATGGTAAAATTTTTGAAACTGGAAAAATAATTTTTGCTAATCTAATACTAAGTGGCCAAGAAAATTCATTATATTTGTTTGTTGATAAGAAAAAAAATTGGGAACATTACGATATGAACGGCAAAAGTGTTAGAAAGGCATTAATGAAAACACCAATTAATGGTGCAAGACTTTCTTCTAGTTTTGGCATGAGAAAACATCCAATATTAGGTTTCAATAAAATGCATAAGGGAACTGACTTTGCTGCAAAAGAAGGAACTCCTGTAATGGCCTCTGGAGATGGAAAAGTTATCAGAGCAAGATGGTGTGGTGGTGGAGGAAATTGTATTAAGATTAAACATAACTCAACCTATTCAACAGTCTATGCTCACTTATCCAAATTTGCTTCGGGAATTAAAGAAGGAGTAAGAGTTAAGCAAGGAAGAATTATAGGTTATGTCGGATCAACTGGAATGTCTACTGGTGCTCATCTTCATTACGAAGTAATAGAAAATAAAAAAAGAATTAATTCACAAACATTAAAATTACCCTCTGGGAAAATTTTATCTGGAAAAAATAGAAAGTTATTTGAAGTTGCAAAAATTAAAATTGATGTTTTAAAATCAGAGTTAATCTTATCTTCTAATTAACTTTTTATATTTTGATCTTTATTATTATCCGCTAAAACGGGTATTTCATTTTGAATTTTATTGTCGCTGACTTTAGTTGGTTTGTTATTTTCTTGTTGACCTAAAATTCTTGTAAAGTGATCTGCATGTTGAAAATAATTTTCTGATAATATTTTATCTCCATTAGATAGTGCTTCTCTTGCTAAATCGTTATATTTTTCAATTAATTTTGGAGCGTTATGATTATTTCTTCCAGGTGCCTTTCTTTGAAAATTTGAAGGTGATGAGAAGTCTGAATTAAATTTTTTCCCATCCCCATTTCTTTTATAATTCCTATCGTTGTTTCTAAATCTAAATCTTCTATTGCTATTGTTTCTAAATGTTTTCATTTTTTAAATTTTAGTACTAATTATACAGCGGTAGTTATTTCCATAATCTTTTACAACCTTATTAATATAAAAACCTTTTTTTGTTAATATTTCTTTCACTTTATTTTTTTGGTTATAACCGATCTCTAAAAAAAATTTACCGTTTTTCTTGATCAAAAAAGATGTTCTGTGCACTACTTTTTCAATTACCGAAAAACCATCTATTCCTCCATTAAGTGCTATCTTTGGTTCAAACTTGCATAGATCTTTGTCCAAATATTTCAATTTTAATAATTCAATATAAGGAGGATTTGATACGATAATATCATATTTACCAATTTTAAACTTGTCAACATCTGAATTATAAAATTTAACTCTATTAGTTAGATTAAGCATTTTTGCATTATATTTGCTTACATTTATACTTTTTTTTGAAATATCTATTCCAGTTCCATAGAAGCTAGGTATTTCTTTTAGTAATGACAATAAAATACATCCAGAACCTGTTCCAATATCAAGTATTTGCAATTTAAATTTTTTTTTGGAAAATTTTAACACTTCTTCAACTATAAGCTCTGTATCTGGTCTGGGCACTAAAACATTTTGATCAATATAAAAGTCATTTTTCCAAAATTCTTTTTTTTTTGTTAAATAAGCTACAGGTTCGCCTTTTTTTCTTCTCTCAATCAAATTACTAAATTTAAAAAAATATTTTTGATCTAAATTCTCTTTTGGATTTAAAATAATATAATTTCTATCTTTGCCAATAATTTTAGCTAAAAGAATTTCGCTATCAAGATTTGCGTTTGGTATATTAAATTGAGTTAATGTTTTAATGGCAGTGTTTAAAGTATTTTCAATATTCATATTATTTTAAATTACTTAATTTTTCCTCTTGAGCTTGTAAATTTAAATTTTCAATCATTGAATCAAAAATTTCTCCTTCCATAAATTCTTCAAGTTTATGTAAAGTAAGATTTATGCGATGATCGGTAACTCTCCCTTGAGGAAAATTATATGTTCTAATTCTTTCTGATCTATCACCAGTTCCTATTTTGCTTTTTCTATCCTTTGATCGTTCGTCTTCTTTTTTTTGCCTTTCTAATTCATAAATTCTTGATCTCAATATCTTTAATCCTTTTTCTTTATTTCGTATTTGAGATTTTTCGTCTTGTTGACTAACAACAATACCTGTGGGTATATGAGTTATTCTTACAGCTGAATCTGTTGTATTAACACTTTGACCTCCTGGACCACTACTTCTAAATACATCAATCCTTAAATCTTTTTCCTCAATATTTACATCAACTTCTTCCGCTTCTGGCAAAACAGCAACTGTAGCTGCAGAAGTATGAACTCTTCCCTGAGTTTCTGTATCTGGAACTCGTTGAACGCGATGAACTCCACTTTCGTATTTTAAAGTTGAATAAATGTTTTTACCTTTAATAGAGGCAATTACTTCCTTTAGTCCTCCAGCGTCACTTTTGGATATACTTATTAATTCTAACTTCCATTTTTTTTTATGACTTACTTTTTCATACATTTTAAAAAGATCTGCAGCGAAAAGACTTGCTTCAAGTCCTCCTGTGCCTGCCCTTATCTCAATAATTGCATTTTTTTTATCAGCATCATCTTTTGGCAGTAAAAATAATTTTAATTTTTTTTCATTTTCCTCGTGTTGTTTTTTTATTTTTTCTAACTCATTTTTTGCCATATTTTTAAATTCATTGTCACTCTTTACGTCATTAAGAATTTTTTCTAATTCATTTTTTTCTTTATCAAAAAAACTATATTGTTTAGCTTCCTTTATTATATCATTTAAATCTGAATACTCTTTTGACTTTTCAGCATATTGTTTTTTTTCTATTTGCCCAGAAGACAATTCTTTCTCTAATGAAGAATGCTTAGATATTAAATCTTGAACTGTTTTTATTGGAACCATTAGTTATTATTTTCAATTTCTAATGCCTTTTGTTCAACTAGGCTTATAACTTTTGAGATTATCTTTTCTGTCATAATTTGCTCATTTTTCACACCTGAAAGATAAAGCATGTTATTTCCTTTTCCTCCTCCAGTTATTCCAATATCTGTCATTGCTGCTTCCCCTGGACCGTTAACTACACAGCCAATTATGGAGAGTGTTATTGGGGTTTTTACATGAGAAAGCTTTTCTTCTAAAATTTTTACAGTGTTTATAACTGGAAAGGCCTGCCTAGCACACGATGGGCAGGAAATTATTTTAACTCCTCTATTGCGTAAATTTAAGGATTTTAATATCTCATTTCCAATTTTAACTTCTTTAGTTGGATCGTCAGAGAGGGATACTCTAATTGTGTCCCCAATACCATCTAGAAGAAGTGTTCCTAAACCTATTGACGATTTAATACTTCCTGGAACAAAACTACCTGCTTCTGTAATCCCTAAATGTAAGGGATAATCACAGACCTTTGATAATTGTCTATAAGCTGCAATTGATAAAAATACATCTGAAGATTTAACACTAATTTTAAAATTAAAAAAATCTTGATCTTCTAAAATTCCAATATTTCTTAATGCACTTTCAACTAAAGCTTCTGGACATGGCTCCTTATATTTTTCAAGAATATCTCTTTCAAGTGAACCTGAATTTACTCCTATTCTTATTGAACAATCATTATTTTTTGCAGCTCTTAATACTTCATAAATTTTATTTTTATCCCCTATGTTTCCTGGATTAATTCTTAAACACTTTGCACCATTTTCGGAAGCTTCGACTGCTCTTTTATAATGAAAATGTATATCTGCAATAATCGGTACTTGAGCATGTTTTGTAATTTCTTTTAATGCAAAAGTAGAGTCTTCATCTGGACATGAAACTCTTACAAGATCTGCACCCTCTTCACAAATATCGTTTATTTGTTTAATAGTAGACTTTGCATCCTTAGTTAAAGTATTTGTCATGGATTGTACTGATATAGGATTATCTCCACCAATTTTTACATTGCCAACACTTATGACTTTAGTTTTTTTTCTTTTAATATCTCTGAAAGGTCTTAAACTCATTATCTTATTAATCTAATTTAAATTCTTTATGAAGAACTGAAATAGCTTTTTTTACAAACTTCTTTCCTATTAATACTGAAATTTTAATTTCTGATGTAGCAATAACTAAAATATTAATTCCTTTATTAGCCAATGCCTGAAACATCCTATAAGTTACACCTGGTGTGGTTATCATTCCAACACCAACAATTGAAACTTTTGATACATTTTTATTCACTATTAAGTCTCTATATTTTATTTTTTTGTTTTGTTTTATAAGCTTTAAAGTTTTTAATAAATCATCTGATTTAATAGTAAAGGTTATATCAGTTTCTCTTTTATTGCCTGACGAAGTTTGAACAACCATATCTACATTAATATAATTTTGATAAAATGGTTTAAATACAGAAGCTGCTACCCCAGGTTTATCTTTAACTCCAACAAGAGTTACTTTCGCATCATTTTTGGTAAATGAAACACCTCTAATATTTTGATTACTATATATGTTTTTTTTCTTTGTAATTAATGTTCCTTTTTTATTTGTAAATGAAGATTTTACATCAATATCAATTCTATTTAATCTTGCATCTTGTAAAGAAGCTGGTTGCATAATTTTTGCTCCTAACGATGCCATTTCTAACATTTCTTCATAAGAAATAACTTTTATTTTTTTTGCCTTTTTTAAAATATTTGGATCCGTTGTATAAACACCATCAACATCTGTATAGATTATACATTTTTGTGCCTTAAAAAATTTTGCACACATAATTGCACTTGCATCTGATCCGCCTCTACCTAAAGTAGTTATTCTATTATTTAAATTAATACCTTGAAAACCAGCAATTATGGGAATGCCTCCAGATTGCAAAAATTTATTTATTTTTTTTTCATTAATTTGACTAATTCTTGATGAGCTATGATTGCCTTCAGTAAATATTGGAACCTGCCAACCCATCCAAGATTGAGACCTATATCCTAGATGATTTAATCTGCCGGCGATTAATGCACATGACATTTGCTCTCCAGATGAAACGAGAACGTCGTACTCAGAAGCAATGAAATTATTGCTTATTTTTTTTGATTTTTTTGCTAAATCATTTGTTACTCCACTCATAGCAGATGAAACGACAATTATTTTATATCTTTTTTTAACATAACTAATAATTATATTAGCCACTTTCTTAATTCTATCTACTGTACCTACAGAGGTACCACCAAATTTTAAAACAAGGATTTTCATTGATAATAATTTTTTATAAAAATTAAAATATATTGATAAAATACATCTTGGTTGTAATGTCAACTAACAATGAAAAGTAACTCAATAAATAAACGAGAAATTGAAAAGTTTTCAAAAATTGCCACTGAATGGTGGAGTCCTAATGGTAAATTTAAACCTTTGCATAAATTTAATCCCATTCGAATTCAATATTTAAAAGAAAATATCATTGAACATTTTAAACTTAAACATTCAAATCGGCCACTTAAGAAAATTAATATTTTGGATATTGGTTGTGGAGGAGGTTTGCTTTCTGAACCAATGAGCAGATTAGGAGCTAATGTTACAGCCATTGATGCATCAAAAAAAAATATAGAAGTAGCTAAGCTTCATGCGAAAAAAAATAATCTCAAAATAAATTACTTATGTTCTTCTCCTGAAAAATTAAATATTAAAAAAAAATTTGATGTAATATTAAATATGGAAATTATTGAACATGTTGATGATATAAATTTTTTTATTAAAAAAAGTTCAAATCTATTAAAAAAAAATGGCCTCATGTTTGTCGCAACATTAAATAAAACTTTTAAATCATATGTGTTTGCTATCATTGGAGCTGAGTATATTCTTAAATGGCTACCTATAGGCACTCACGACTGGGAAAAATTTGTCAAACCCGATGAATTAGTTAACTTGGGAAAAAAATTTAATCTTAAATTAAAAAAATTAAATGGAATGAAGTTTAACCCTATAATAGATAAATGGCATCTAAGCGATGATAAATCTGTTAACTATATAGGTAAATTTAAAAAAATTTAATTTTCATTATTTTGAAACCATGGAATTACATCAGTATCAATTCCTTCATCTTTAAGCTCTGAAATTTCGTTGACAGTTGCTTTTCCATAAATACCTTTTGATTTTTTTTTGTTATTATAATGCAAAGATCTTGCTTCATACGAAAAATTGTCTCCAACGTAGTCAAAATTCTTTTTAATAAATTTTTGATATTTTTTAATTTTATTTTTAATTTTATTAATTTTTTTATTTTTTAAAATAGATATATTTTGTTTTTTTGAAGTTACAATACTTGGTGCCATTAAAGTTTTTTCAATTTTAATAGAACTACAGTAATGGCAATTTAAATGTTTTAATTTTCTTAACCTGTCATATTCTTTTGAAGATGCAAACCAACTATCAAAAGAGTTATCACAATTTCTGCATTTTAATTTGTATCTAATCATTTAATATAATTAATTACTAATTTTTTAAATTCAATACTACCTTTTTTTTAAATTCAATACTTCCTTAACTTCTATAATCAGCATTAATTTCAATATATTTTTTAGTAAGATCCATTGTGTAAGCTGTAAAGTTTTTATTACCTATATTTAAATCTACTGTTAAATCTATTTTTTGTCCTCTCATATATTCGGCTACTTCAATTTCCTGATAATTTGGAAGTAGTTGACCTTTTTCTATTACTTTAATGTTTCCAAAATTAATTGCTAATTTTTCTAAATTCAACTGAACATTAGCTTTTCCTATAGCCATAATAATTCTCCCCCAGTTAGGATCTTCTCCAGCAATCGCGGTTTTTACTAATGGCGAATTTGCAATTGAAAAGGCAATATTTTTAGCATCAATAAAAGTTTTTGCATTAAGAACATTTACTGAAACAAATTTTGAAGCACCTTCGCCATCTGCGGCTATTCTTTTTGCTAAATTTAATAAAACAGAATGAAGTTTTTTATCAAATTCTTTAAGTTTATCATCGTTGGCACTTTTAATCTTTGGGTGCTTAATTTTTTTTGTAGAAAAGATTGAAACCATGTCATTAGTGCTCGTGTCACCGTCACAACTAATAGCATTAAATGTTGTTTCAATATTTTTTTTCAACAATTTTTTTAAAACTAAGGATGGAAGATCTGCATCTGTAAAAATATACCCTAAAGTTGTAGCCATCTTAGGAAAAATCATGCCAGATCCTTTTGCTATCCCATAAATTTTAACATCAGAACTTCCTATTTTACATTCTTCCATTGCTAGCTTTGGTGTTAAATCTGTTGTGATGATACCCATGGCAGCCTTTATCCATAAGTACTTATTTTGTGTGTATTTAATTTTTTTTATAAGAGTTGGTATTGATTGTTTAATTTTTTCTGTAGGAAATACCTCTCCAATCGTGCCCGTACATCCAAATAATATTTGATTTGGTTTTACTAAATTTATTTTTTCTTCATCCTGAGTCATTTTAATTGTGAGTTGTTTAGATAGCTCTTCTGCTATTTGAACTATTCCCTTAAAACCTAATTTTCCTGTAAAAGCATTGGCATTTCTTGTATTTACCATTAAAGCTTTGATTGAATTATTCTTCACATTTAAATTCCATTTAATATTTTCTGAAATAATTTTTGATTGTGTATAAACTGAGGCACAATTTGCACCATCTCTAAAATAAAAAAGAACCAAATCATCTCTAGGATCTTTGTAAAGATTTGCAGATATTGCGGAAATTGCAACACCATCAATATGATCTAGGTCTTGAAAATAACCAATTATTGACTTTCTACTTTGTGATAAAAGAAAATTTTTTAAGTTTATTGCCATACTATTTAAATAAGTTATTTAATACCTATATTAAATTATAGATTTAATTAATATATCAAAAAATGTTTAATCCTATCAATTTCATATCAAAATTTGTAAAATCAAGTAATCAAAAAGAACTTGACAGGTTAATAAAGATTGTTTCAAAAGTAAACGAACATGAATCAAGGCTCGAAAAACTTAAAAATGAAGATTTCCCAATTAAAACTAAAGAATTTAAAGATAGGTTAATAAAAGGCGAAAGCTTGGATAAAATTTTGCCTGAAGTATTTGCTTGTGCTAGAGAAGCAGCTAAAAGAACTATAAACGAACGACCCTACGATGTTCAAATTATTGGTTCTATCGTTCTTCATGAGGGGAAAATAGCTGAAATGAAAACTGGTGAAGGTAAAACTTTAGCTATTGCATTAACTGCGTATCTCAATGCTCTAGAAGAAAAAGGTGTGCATGTTGTAACTGTAAATGATTATCTTGCTAAAAGAGATTGCTTAAATATGGGTCAAATATTTAACTTCTTAGGTTTAAAAGCTGGTTACATTAACAATGATCAAGATGATTATGAAAGAAAGAAAAATTATGAATGTGACATAACATATGCAACAAATAGTGAGCTAGGTTTTGACTATCTAAGAGATAATATGAAATTTTCTTCTGAAGAGATAGTGCAAAGATCTCATAATTTTTCTATAGTTGATGAAATTGATTCATGTTTAATAGATGAGGCTAGAACTCCCTTAGTAATTTCAGGTGCCGCAGAAGATAAAACAGACAAATATTTATCTGTAGATAATTTAATAAAACAACTTTTAAAAACTGACTACGAAATAGATGAAAAAGATAAAAACATACTTTTAACTAACAAGGGAATAGATAACGTAGAAAAAATTTTTTCTAACGCTGGTATATTAAAAAATAATAATTTTTATGATCCAGAAAATTTAGAGCTAGTACACCATGTTAATCAAGCTCTACGGGCAAACCATTTGTTTGGAAAAGGTAAGGATTACATTGTCAAAGATGGAATGCTTAAAATAATTGATGAACTAACTGGTAGAATTTTAGAAGGCAGAAGATATGGAGATGGTTTACATCAAGCCTTAGAAGCAAAAGAAAAAATTGATATTCAAGCCGAAAATCAAACTCTAGCCTCAATCACTTATCAAAATTATTTTAAATTATACAAAAAAATTTCTGGTTGTACTGGTACAGCTTCTACTGAGGCAGAAGAATTTTATGAAATTTATAATCTGTTAGTTGTTAGCATCCCAACAAATAAAAAAATGATTAGAAAAGATTGGAATGACCAAATATATAGAACAGAAGTTGAAAAAAATAAAGCAATCGTTTCAAAAGTTTTTGAATGTAATAAAAAAGGTCAGCCAATTTTAATGTTTACTTCGAGTATTAACAAATCAGAAGAATATTCAAAACTTCTTAAAAATAAAGGAATTACCCATACTGTTTTAAATGCTAAAAATCATGAAAAAGAAGCTGAAATAATTGCAAATGCTGGAAAATTTAACTCCGTAATAATTACAACTAGTATTTCAGGAAGAGGTGTTGATATTCAATTAGGTGGAAAAAAGGGGAGTATTCCTTTTGAAGAATTAACCAAAAATAAAGAAAAAATTAAATCTTTAGGTGGATTATTTGTTATTGGAACAGAAAGAATGGAATCTAGACGTGTAGATAATCAAGCCCGAGGAAGATCCGGGAGACAAGGTGATGAAGGTAATTCAATTTTTTATGTAAGCCTAGAAGATGATTTAATGAGAATATTTGGTGCCGAATCGATGAACAATATTCTACAAAAACTTGGTTTGAAAGACGGAGAAAGCATTGATCATCCATGGATAAATAAAGCTCTGGAAAGAGCACAACAAAAAGTTGAGGCTAGAAATTTTGACATTAGGAAAACTCTTTTAAAATTTGATAATGTTTTAAATGATCAAAGACATGTTATTTTTTCACAAAGAAATAATCTAATAAATAATAATGAAATTTTCAAATACTCTAATAATTTTTTAGATGAAATAATTAATAAACTTAAAGATGATAAAAACAAATACTTGGTCAATCCAAAAGATGGTGAATTAAATATAAAACTTAAATCTATTCTTGGAAAAAGCTTTGACGATAAAGAGATGGATAAATTAATTAAATTAAATGATAAAGATTTTAACTCTAAAATTCATGATAAATTTGATCAAAAAAGAAAAGAAAGAATTGAATATTTAGGAGAAAATCGAGTTCAAGAAATTGAAAAAAGAATTTTTCTACAAACTATAGATTTAAATTGGAAATTACATATTCAATATTTAGAACAACTTAGACAAGTTATTGGCCTAAGATCTTATGGTCAAAGAGACCCTCTTGTAGAATATAAAAAAGAAGCATTTACTTTGTTTAAAAATTTATTAGAAAAATTAAAAACCGATTTAATTACAATCTTGATAAATCTTACTATAATCCAAAAAAAAAATGAAGAAAAAGATACAGTTAATAAAACAAAAAAAATAAATATTTCAAATGATCCTAATTGTTTACTATTAAAAAAAAGAGGAGAAAAAATTTCTAGAAATGATAGATGTGAAGCTACCGGTAAAAAATTTAAACATTGTTGTGGCGCTTTATAAATAAAAAATAATTAATCCAATAATTATAAGAAAAAAAATAAATGCTGCTTGATATTTAAACTTCTTAGTATTAAAAATAGCCTTTTGTAAGAAATCTTCTTGCATAGATAAATTGTCAACAATATCAATTTTGCTTCTAAATCCTTTGTTTCTTCCAATAGATAAAAATTTATTTTTTCTATGCAGCAAAATCTCATCTCTATTCATAAAATCAAATTCATTTAAATTTTTTTGAATAGATAATTTCACGCTATTAAGAATTAAGTCTCTATCTCTATGTGCTCCTCCTGTTGGTTCTTCTATAATCTCGTCTATTATGGATAAATCTAGAAGGTCTTTTGAAGATAATTTCATCGCTGTTGCTGCTTCAAGCGTTTTTTTTGGATCACGCCATAATATAGTTGCACATCCTTCTGGAGAAATAACTGAATAAATTGCATTTTCGAGCATTAAGACTTTATTAGATGATGCTAGTGCAATTGCTCCTCCAGAACCGCCTTCACCTATGATGATGGATATAGTCGGAACTTTTAATTCCATACAACATTCAATTGATCTGGCTATAGCTTCGGCTTGACCTCTTTCTTCGGCACCAACTCCTGGATAGGCGCCTGGCGTGTCTATAAATGAAACAATTGGAATGTTAAATTTATCTGCTAATCTCATCAAACGATTGGTTTTTCTGTAGCCTTCTGGTCTCATCATGCCAAAATTCCTTTGTATTCTTGAATCAAGGTCGTCTCCTTTTTCTTGACCAATCACTAGAACTGATCTTTCACTGAATTTTGCAAAACCTGCTATTACAGATTTATCTTCTCCATAAAAACGATCTCCTGAAAGAGGAATAAAATCTTCAAATAAATTTTCTACAAAAAATTTTGATTTTGGCCTATCTTCATGCCTTGCCACCAAAGCTTTTTGCCAAGGATCTAAATTTGAATAAATTTCGGCTAATTTATTATGAAGCTCAGATTGAATTTTAGATATTTTATCAGTATCAACTTCTGTTAAACCTTCTTGATTATAAGGATCTTTAAGCTTATCCAATTCAATCTCAAGATTTTTTATATCTGTTTCAAAATTTAAGTAATTTTTCATTTCTAAATAAATTAACTATTAATTAATATCAAAAAAAGGCGATAAAATGTTCAAATATTTAATTAGATTATTATAAACTAACATAATACAATTAAGTATATTTTTAAGGGAGAGACTACATTGTGTAGCGCCGAAGGAGCAACCACCCCGGAAACTCTCAGGCAAAAGGACCTTAAACATATTAACTCTGGAAAGAAGATTAAATCTCACCGAAGGGGTAAATCTCTCAGGTAAAAAGACAGATGGGGTAAAGGGTTAATATGAAGGAAAATTATATAAAAATCAAAAATTTATCTGTTTCAGAAAAGTTACTAAATTTTGTAAATGAAGAATTATTACCTGGAACTAAAATTAAAAAAGAATTTTTTTGGGATGGGTTTGATAGATATGCTCATGAATTAGCGCCCAAAAATAATAAATTATTAGGGATAAGAGAAAAATTACAAAAAAATATAGATGATTGGCACAAAGATAGAAAAGGTCAAAAAATTAATATAAAAAAATATAAGGAATTTTTAACAAAAATTGGTTATTTAAAAAAAACTGGTACCAATTTTAAAATTAAAACAAAAAATGTAGATGCTGAAATATCAAGCATTTGTGGTCCACAATTAGTAGTTCCAATTTCAAATCCGCGATATGCATTAAATGCTGCAAATGCACGTTGGGTTAGTTTATATGATTCTTTGTATGGCACAGATGTCATTCCTGAAACAAAAGGAGCTTTACGTGGAAAAACTTATAATCCTCTTAGAGGTGAAAGAGTAATATATTATGTTCGTAATTTCTTAGATAAATTTGTACCTTTAGAAGACAAAAGTTGGAAAGATCTTAAAAAAATTCCTAAGGTAAATAATAATAAACTAGATTTAAATTTAAAAAATCCTAAACAATTTGTTGGATATACAATAAAATCCAAACTCCTATCTTCTCTTTTATTTGTAAATAATAATCTTCATATTGATATTTTATTTGATCAGGATGGAACACTTGAAGTTAATAACCCTGATGGCAATCAAGATATTATTGAAATACATGATGTGTTTTTGGAATCTGCAATTACAACTATTTGTGATCATGAAGATAGTGTTGCTGCAGTAGATGCCGAAGATAAAGTGATTGGGTATAAAAATTGGTTGGGTATGATGAAAGGTAGCTTAAAAATAGAATTTAAAAAGAAGGGAAAAAAACTTTTAAGAAAATTGAATCCAGATCGAAGTTATATATCTCCTAAAGGTAAAAAATTTAAATTGTCTGGTAGAGCATTATTGTTAAATAGAAATGTTGGTCACCTTATGACTAATCCTGCTATTCTTTTAAAAGATGGTTCAGAATGTCCAGAAGGAATCCTTGATGCTTTTATTACTTCTGCTGCTTGTCTTCATGATTTAAAGAGAAAAGGAAACTCTAAGTTAAACTCTATTTACATTGTTAAACCTAAAATGCATGGACCTGATGAATGCACATTCACTGACTTAATTTTCGAAAAAGTTGAAAAGTTATTAAATTTAAAGAAATACACAATTAAATGCGGAATAATGGACGAAGAAAGAAGAACTTCTGCAAATCTAAAAGAATGTATTCGGGCATTAAAAAATAGAGTTTTTTTCATAAATACAGGATTTTTAGACAGAACTGGAGACGAAATGCATACGTCAATGGAAGCTGGTCTAATGATTAAAAAAGGTGATATGAAATCATCAAAATGGATAACCGCCTATGAAAATAATAACGTAGATATTGGACTTGCATGTGGATTCTCGGGTAAAGCACAAATAGGTAAAGGAATGTATGCTGCACCTGATTTAATGGCAGAAATGATTAAACAAAAAATTGCTCATCTTTTGGCAGGAGCTAACTGTGCTTGGGTGCCAAGTCCTACCGCGGCAGCATTGCACGCTATGCACTATCATGAAATTGATGTCTTTGCTAAGCAGAAAGAATTGTTAAAAAGAAAACCGGCGAAGCTTCCAGATCTTTTAACTATTCCCATTGCTGATAGACCAAATTGGTCAATGGAAGAAATTACCACAGAATTAAAAAATAATGCTCAAGGAATTTTGGGTTATGTGGTTCGTTGGATAGATCAATCAGTAGGTTGTTCTAAAGTTCCTGACATCAATGGTGTTGGTTTAATGGAAGATAGGGCAACGTTAAGAATTTCTTCACAACATATTGCTAATTGGCTTCATCACGGTGTATGCAGTAAAAAACAAGTTTTAGAAATTATGAAAAAAATGGCAAGAGTTGTAGATAATCAAAATATTAAAGATCCCGCTTTAAAAGGATACTCTTCTTATCAACCTATGTCTGGTAATTTCGATAAATCTATTGCATTTAAAGCGGCCTGTGAACTAATATTTCATGGAAGAGCGCAACCTTCTGGCTATACTGAACCAATTCTCCATCTTAATAGACTGCTTAAAAAAAATTAGTCTGAGTTATTTTTGATTTCAGTTCTATTTTTAAAAGCCGATAATAAAGTACCATCTTCTAAATCTTCCACTGAAGACCCAATACTTATGCCTTGGCCTAATTTTGACACTTTAACACTTAAATTTTTTAATTCTTCTTGAATATAATATGCAGTTGTTTGACCTTCAACGGTAGCACTAGTGGCAATTATTACTTCTTCAATTTGATCTTTTGTTACTCTTTTTACTAAAGAAGAAATTAAAAGATCTTCTTTTCTTTCTTTATTAGAGGATGACAGAGTGCCCCCAAGAACATGAAAATAGCAGTCTGTAGCAACATTTGAATTCTCCACTGCCAATTGATCGCTGATTTGCTCAACTACACAAATTTTTTTAAATTTTTTTTCTACAATTTGACAATTATTACAACCTATTGAATTAGATTTTAAAGTTCCACAGTCCTTACACCTAGATACATTTTTATAAACTTGGGCTAAATTATTTACCATAGGTTTCATTAGTTCATCTCTGTTATTAATTAATTTAAGAATTAACCGTTGAGCTGATCGTTTTCCCAAACCTGGTAATTTAGAAATCAATTTAATTAATTCTTTTAATTCATTGATGTTTTGCATTAAATTATATTGGCCACTTAAAACCTGGAATGCCAAAGCCAGAAGTTGCTTTTGAAATTTCCTCTGAGGTTTTAGATTTCAATTGGACTTTCGCGTTGTTATAAGCTGCGACAATAAGATCTTCAATAATTGCCTTTTCTTCTTTTATTGTTTCTGGAGAAATTTCTAGTTTAACCATTTCACCTTCCCCATTAAGAATAACTTTAACAGAATTGGCTCCGGATATACCTTCAACTTCAATATTTTTAATTTTCTCCTGACTCTTTTTCATTTGAGTTTCTAATTCTTTTGCTTTATCCAAAATTTTACTAAAATCAGTCATTAATTTTCATCCTGCTTAACATCTATATCAATTAATTCCGCATCTGGAAAAATTTCTAAAACTTTTTTATACACTTCTCCTCTTTTAGTATTTTCTAAAAGTTTTTTTTTAGAAATAATATTCTTTTCTTTTTTTGATAATTCACCAATTTTTTTACTTAATGAAATAATCCATCTATCATTAGTCCACTCATATAATTTTGAGGACAAGTTTTTTATAAACTCTTTATCTAAATAATTATTAAACGAAATTTCAATTCTTTTATTTTCAAAACTAACAAGATTGACATTGGTTTCTAATTCATATTTTAATTTAATTTCTTTTTTAATATTACAAATCTCAATTAAATCATTAAAAGTTTTAATTTGTAAAATTGTTTTATGCTGAGTTTTTAAAATTGGCTGTTCGGTTTGTTTTTTTTCCTGTTCCACATTTTTAATTTGACCAATTGTTTTATTTTTTACATTTAGTAAATCATTTTTTAAATTTTGATTATTGGGCAAATTTTTTTCAATAGTTTGGTTTTTAATTACTTCAGTTATATTTTCACTTTCCGATATTAAATCAGTGCGATTGGAAATTTCCTTTAAATAAATAAGTCTTATCAAGAACATTTCTATTGATAAGTTTTGATTTGAAACAATATCAATTTCTTCTAAAGTTTTGATTGTAAACTGCCAAAACAATAATAAAGTTTCATTGCTAATGTCTTTAGATATTTTTTTAATATTATTAAATTCTTCGTCATTTAAAGAAAAGTTGGTGCCATCAACCTTTAGGAACAAAATATTTTTAAAATAATACAATAATTCTAAAAAGTCATTTAAAAATATTTTTGGTGAAACTCCCTGGTCATATATAGATCTATAAATCTTGAGTGTTTGTTTTTCATTTCCTTCAAATATATATCTGAATAACTCTATTAAATTTGATTTATCAAAATATCCAAAAATTTTTTGAGTTGTTTTTAGATCAAGTTCTAGACCTTGTTCTTGACTAACAAGCGCCCTATCTAAAAGTGAGAGCGCGTCTCTTACAGAACCTTCGGAAATTTTAACTATAAGTTTAAGCGCATCATCACTAGCTTTACCTTTCTCTTTTCCGGTAATTTTTTTAATAAAGTTGAATAGTTCAAGAGATTTCACTCGAGGCAAATCAAATCTTTGACATCTCGATATAACGGTGATTGGTATTTTTTTAATTTCAGTTGTTGCAAATATAAATTTTAGATACTCTGGTGGTTCTTCAAGAGTTTTTAATAAAGCATTAAAAGCTTGTTTACTTAGCATGTGCACTTCGTCAATTATAAAAATTTTATACTTGGCTGATGTTGGCCCATACCTTGAAAATTCAATTAAATCTCTAACGTCGTCAACTCCTGTTTTGCTAGCCGCATCCATTTCAAGTACATCAATATGATTTGAATTTGATATGGCTTTACAATTTTCACATGCCTCTACTTTGCCGTTACATGGCTTATCAATCTCTTTTAAACAATTTAAGGACTTTGCTACAATCCTTGCTATGGTTGTTTTTCCAACACCTCTAATGCCTGTAAATAAGTAAGCATTTGGAACTTTGTTAATTTTTATTGAATTTGATATTGTCTCTGCAATGACATCTTGACCAATTAAATCCTCAAAAATTTGAGGTCTATATTTTAATGCTAAAACTTTACTATTTTTTATCATGAATTAATTTAAGGAGACCAACCAACCTGAATATTACTCATTACCCTTGCTCTTTTTCAAGCCTGGGGGAATTCATGGTACTTTCACCTGACTGGCCTCCAAACTTATTATAACAGCAATGTTTTCTATTCCACAAGAAAAGTAAATATAAATTTATTTTTCTCTAAATTTATCTGAGCTAAAAACACCTAATACGTGAAAATCCTCACAGTGCAATCCTAATTCCTCTAGAGATTT
Source organism: uncultured Pelagibacteraceae bacterium (assembly GCA_902608305.1). GTDB lineage: Bacteria > Pseudomonadota > Alphaproteobacteria > Pelagibacterales > Pelagibacteraceae > Pelagibacter. The sequence continues at coordinate 50,887 of CACLNK010000002.1, forward strand.
TTGAACTTTTGGTTCTTCTATATGTCCATCTAAATCACAAAGGAAAAAGTAAGATGTAAAGGAATTTTTTTCAGGATAGCTTTGTAGTTTAGTTAAATTAACACCCTGAATGGCAAAACCTGATAGCGCCGAATATAAAGCCGCAGGTTTACTTTTTAATTTAAATAAAAAAGAAGTTATATATTTATCTTTTTTTAATTCAGGTTGCATAACTGGTTTTCCCATTAACAAGAACCTAGTTACATTTCCTTTCTCATCCTCTATATTAGATGCAAGTACATCTAAATTATAAATTTTTGCACTTAGCTTTGAAGCTATTGCGGCTTTATTTTTATTTTTGTTTTCAGATACATATTTTGCACTACCAGCCGTATCGGCGCTAACATTTTCAATAAAATTATTTTTTTTTATAAATTGAGATGACTGGGACAAGGCCTGTGCATGAGAATAGACATGTTTAATATCTTTGGTTTTGGTTCCTCGCAAGCCCAATAAATGATGCTGAACTGGATGAAAATGTTCAGCATAAATATTTAAACGATATTTAAAAATTAAATATTCAACACCTATATTTCCTGTAATTCTATTTGATTCGGGTATAATAATTTTAATTTTATCATTTTCGTTGGCTTTACTAAAACACTCATCAAAAGTTTTGCATGGTATAATCTCTGCCTCGGGATAAACCTCCAGTGCCGCTAAATGCGAATAAGCTCCTAAACTACCTTGAAAAAGAATTTTCATATTTTATGTTTTATATTCCATAATTTTTTTTATAGCTAGAAAATCTTCTTTGGTGTCGACTCCAATTGGTGAAGATTCAGCTAATGCAACCATAATTGTAATCTTATTATCTAATGCTCTTAATTGCTCTAGGTGATTTTCAATTTCATTTTTTGTTTGATTTAAATTAATAAATTTTTCTAAAACTGAAATTTTATAAGCATAAATTCCAATATGATGGTAAATATTAGAATTTTGTTTTGACAAATTTTTTCTTGAAAAATTTATAGCTTTAGTGAAACTATTTTTTTCTAATTTTTCTTTTGTAATTACTTTTACAACGTTTTCATTGTTCAATATCGTATTATCTTTAATTACTGAAGCTAAGGTTCCAATTTCCGAATTATTTTTAATCATTAAATTATTTAAGTTTATAATATCTTTTGGATCTATCATCGGTTCATCTCCTTGCAAATTTAAAACATAATCTACATCCTTTGTTTTTAATTTTTGAAAGGCTTCAAATATTCTGTCAGTTCCTGTATTGTGTTTCCCTGTAAGAATAACTTTGCCACCATTTTTTTCCACTGCAGTCATAATCTCTTTATCTTCTGTCGCTACAATTACTTCTCCTATACCAGTTTCTTTCGCTTTTTTTACAACATGACAAATGATAGGTAGATTATTAATTTCTAATAAAGGCTTACCTTTTAGCCTGCTAGCTGACATTCTTGATGGAATTATGATTATAGTTTTGTTCATTTCTAGTATTTTATCTAAATCTCTGCGTCTAACGGACGCAAATTTACAAATTAAAACTTAAGTAATTTAAAATTTATCATGTTATATGTGCATTTTAAAAAAATTAAAATGGATTCGTTTGAGATAAATAAAATAATTGCTGCTGTTTTAGTAACAGTTTTGTTGGTCTTTGGAATAGGTAAAATTTCTGACGTAATTTTTCATGTAGAAAAGCCTAATGTTCAAGGATATAAAGTAGAAGTTAAATTAGCTAGTTCATCAAGCGGAGAACTAAGTTCAGAAAGCCAAGTTGATATTGCTGCTTTATTATCTATGGGAGATATAGAGCATGGTAAAAAAGTTTTTAAAAAATGTGCAGCATGTCATAGCATTAATAAGGATGGAAAAAATAAAATTGGTCCAAAATTGTGGGGAGTTATGTTTAGGCCAGTTGGATCAATAACAGACTACAAATACTCAAAAGCTTTATCTGGATATAAAAAAGAGTGGAGTTGGGAAGAGATGAATGGTTTTTTAATTAAACCATCTGCATGGATTAAAGGAAATAAAATGGGGTTTGCTGGACTAAAAAAAGAAAAAGATCGAGCTTCAGTTATTTTATATCTAAACCAAAATGGTGATAATCCTAAATCACTACCTTAATTTGTCAAAGCAATACAATAAAATACTTTTTTGAACGTAAATTCTATTAAGTGCTTGTTGCCAAACTCTCGACTGCTTACCTAAAAAAACATCATTTGAAACTTCAGAGCCTCTTGGCAAGCAATGAAGAAAAATTGCATCTCTTTTTGCACAACTCATAACTTTTAAATTTACTTGAAAGTTTTTAAAATCTTTTAATTTCTTTTTTTTGTTTACTTTATCGTTCATAGATATAACTTTATCGGTAAAAATTACATCGCTGCCATTTGCAGCTTTTTTACTATCATAAAATATTTTAATTTTGCCTTTATTTTTTTTTGCCCAATTTAATAAAGTTTTATTTGGCTTATATTGTTTTGGACAAGCAATATTTAATTTAAATGAAAATTTTATTGACGCTTCGATTAAACTAGTAATAACATTATTATTAGCATCTCCAATCCAACAAATTTGTAATTTTGAAATAGATTTTTTTTTAATTTCTTCAACAGTAAATACATCTGACAAAACTTGAGTTGGGTGTGATGATGGGCTTAATCCGTTTATTATAGGAATGGTCATGTGTTTTTTAAATTCCTCTAATTTTTGTTCACTATCAGTTCTCAACATAAACGCATTGCCATAAGTAGATAGGATTTTAGCTGTATCCGGCAAAGACTCTCCTTTTGTAAAATGAAGTTCATCAGCTCTTAAAGTTAAAGCTCCTCCACCGAGTTGTCTTATTGCAAGATAAAAACTCAATCTAGTTCGAGTGCTGGATTTTTCAAACATTTGAACTAGTAATTTTCCTCTTAATGGATTATCTTTATCCACATCTAAAGTATTAAGTTTTTTTCTTTCTTTTTTTCTTTGCTTTGCATCAAAGATAATTTTTCTTAAATTCTTAGTAGAAATATCTTTTATATTGATAAAATTTTTCATTATTATTTTTGAAGTGTCTTGATAATAATATTTGTTCCTTCATCAATTTCTTCTTTACTAACATTAAGTGGAGGAAAAATTCTTATTACATTGTCGCTGGCTTTAACCGTAATTAATTTATTATTATAAAATTCTTTTAAAAATTTACTTGGCTCTTCAAAAAACTGAATTCCTATCATTAGGCCTTTTCCTCTAATTTCTTTAATAGCTTTTGGAAATTTATTTTTTATCTCGTTTAATTTATCAAAGAAATATTTGGACACTTCTAAAATATGTTCTTCAAATCCTGGCTTAAGCATTATGTCCAAAACAGCGTTGGCTAAACCCATAGCCATTGGCGAACCTGCAAATGTACTTCCATGAGTCCCTATTTTCATGCCAGCTGCTACTTTCTTTACAAACAAACATCCTCCAGATGGATACCCTCCTGCCACTGCTTTAGCAAAAGGAACAATATCTGGCTTAATGTCGGCATATTGATAAGCAAAAAATTTACCACTTCTATAATACCCGCATTGAATTTCATCACATATTAACAAAATATTCTTTTCATCACATAATTCTCTTAAACCTTTCAAGCAGTGATCTGGAATCACTTTTATACCGCTCTCCCCTAATATTGGTTCAATTAAAATTGCACAAGTTTTGTCAGTAATTCTTTCCTTCAATTGATCATGATTTCCAAAATCAAAATGATCAAAGTTTGGTAAGTTAGGAAAACCCTCAATATGCTTTGGATTATTTCCTGCAGAAATTGTAGCTATTGTTCTTCCGTGAAAACTTGAATCAATACATAATATTCTATTTTTTTCAGGTTTCCCAATTGAATAAAAATATTTTACTGCTGCTTTTATTGAAAGCTCCGTTGCTTCTGCCCCAGAATTTTGAAAACCAACGAAATCGAATTTTGTAAATTCACACAATCTTTTCGCAAATTTTTCTTGTTCTTGAATTAAAAATAAATTGCTTAAATGCCAAGGTTTATCAGCTTGGTTTTTCATGGTTTTAACTAGATGCTCATGATTGTGGCCCAATGCATTTACGGCAATTCCTTGAACAAAATCTAAATACTTTTCCCCTTTATCCGTATATAGGTAGCTGCCTTTTCCTTTTACAAAGTTTTCTTTAACCGATCTTAAGTATGTTCCAAGTATATAACTCATAAAATTTAAGATTTTATTTTATAGCCTTTTTTGTATAAATAATAAGATGCGTACCAAATTACCACTGAAATAATACTTAGGTAGATTAATCCAAAAGTAATTGATCCATCAGATTTTCCAATAAATCCATATCTAAAACCATCAATCATATAAAAAAAAGGATTATATTCACTAATTAATTGAAGAAACTGAGGTAACCTTTCTACTGAGTAAAAAGTTCCTGATAAAAATGAGAGCGGAACTATAAAAAAATTCGTAACGCTTGACATATGATCAAATTTTTCAGCCCACAAACCAGTAATAAAACCACAGGCTCCTAAAATAAATGAACTTAAAAAAAGATAAATAATTATAAAAAAAAAGTTTTGAAAATTAATTTCAATCCACAGTGAAAATAATACAACTGAAACAAATGCAATTATTAAACTTCTTGTCACTGCTGCAAAAACTATAGCAAAAGTTACTTCTACAGCTGATAATGGTGCAGAAATCGTGTCAACTATGTTTCCCATAACTTTTCCCATTAGTAGTGAACTCGATGAGTGACTGAAAGCCTGGCCTATGACCTGCATCGCTATTAAACCCGGAAGAAGAAAATTAATATACGGTACGCCTAATACTTCTGATCGGCTGTCGCCTATTGCTAGTGAAATTACTAATAAAAATAACGCTGAAGTCATAATTGGACCTAAAATTGTTTGCCCGATTACATTTAAAAATCTTAAAACTTCTTTTTTATACAAGCTCCACATGCCTATATAATTTACATAGCCAAATCTTCTCACACCGATTTGATAATTTTTTTGTATTTCAACCATTAGTAAATATTCATAGCTTTTTTTTTAACACTTTGTGAATAAAAGAATAATTTAACTTGCTTTTTAAGAACCCTTGTGTGTATCTAGATATAGCTATAAGATGAATTTAATGTACAATATATAGGTAAAATGGCTTGGAATGAAAAAAATATTGAAATTTTAAAAGAAAACTGGGGAAAGTTGACAGCAAATGCTATAGCTGAAAAAATTGGTGGAATATCCAGAAATGCTGTCATAGGTAAAGCTCATAGGTTAAATTTATCTGCTAAAATCAAAACTCAGAATGTTTCAAATAGTTTCAATGCTAAAAAAACTAATAATGAATTTCAGCCTCCTACAAAAAGAGGAAGGAAAAGCAAATTTAAATCTCTTTTAATAGAAAAGAATTTCGAGCCTGAAAATCCAAAACAACTCGAAGAACTTAATGAAGGTACTTGTAAATGGCCAATAGGACATCCAAATGAAAGCTCATTTTATTTTTGCGGTCGGTCTTCATTAAGCGATTTTTCATATTGTAAACTACATTTGTTATACGCATTCCAGCCTAAAGGAAAGAAAGAAGATGATATGGATAAAGGTAATAATGAAATGCCTCAATATCAATATATTGAAAAAAAAAATAAATCAGCTTAATTATTTAACTTTTTTTATTTTTAATTGTCCAATATTTTTTTCTTTTTCAAATTTTTAGATATATTAATTTATTAAACTATATAAAAGTTATGGTAATTATCTTTTTAGGCTTATTAATATTCTTATTTTCAATTCTAAGACTAATGTAAAAAATATAAAATATATATAAATATTTTTTAAATTTATAATTTTGTTAATGTTTTGCACATAAACAGAGTATTTTATTAATTATGATCTTTATGCTTAGTTTGAGAAAATTGTCCTGCTTCTTTCCACATATAACAGTATTTTTCTACTTCTAAATCAAAATTAGTATAACTTGGAAGATTTAAATCAAAATTAGTTTTAAATTTTCCAGATGGAATATTATTATATCTCAATAATTTTAATTGATCTTTTGTAATTAGTGGTTTGGGGAATAATTCGGTAAAAAAGCACATCAATTTAGCAATTAGTAAAGGAAGTGGTACTAATAATCTTTTTTTTCCAATTAACTTTAAAAGTTTTTGTAAAATTTCTTTTAGCGTAATTTGTTCAGCTCCTACACATTCAATTGTTATCGATTTTAAATTTTGATTAATTACTTGATAAATTATTTCTGTTAGGTCCGAACAATAAATAGGCCTAAATTTTGTTTCACCATTGTAATACAATGGAAAAATTGGAAGTATATTAAGAATTGACATAAAATTAGTAGTAAAATTATCATCAACAGAATAAACAACTGATGGTTTTAAAATAGTAGCAAGTTTAAAATTTTTTCTAATAGACTCTTCTCCATTCAGTTTGCTCTTTGCATATAACGAATCTATTGCTTGCTCTATGCCTAATGCTGATAAATGAATAAAATGTTCAACATGATATTCATTGCATAGGCTTGATAAAAAAATAGGAAATTTTTCGTGAATATTTTCGAAAGTATTAATTTTTCCTTTTTCAAACAAAATGCCAATTAGATTTATACATATGTCAGCTCTCTTAACTAAATCTCTGATTTTGCTTTCGTCAAATATATTGCATTCTACAATGTCAATATACCCTGGGTTTGCTTGAGTCTTTAAAACATATGCTTTTTGATGATAATTTCTTGTTATAGCAGTAACCTTATAATTGTTCTTTGTAAGCTTCCGAATTAAATTACGTCCAATTTGACCGCTTGCGCCAAAAATTAGACAATTTTTTGGTTTCATATATATATGATTAACAAATGAATATTGATATCAAGGTTCACAAAGATGATCTACCAGAAGATTTGAATTTAGGCAACACGGTTGCCATAGATGGAGAATTTATGGGACTAAATGTCAAAAGAGATCCTCTGTGTCTTATTCAAATTTCTACTGGAAATTTTGATGCACACATAGTTCAATTTAATAGAAAAACTTATATTGCTCCAAATCTTATAAGATTATTATCAAATAAAAATGTTACTAAAATATTTCATTTTGCAAGAGCTGATCTAAGTTTTATAAAATATTACTTAAAAGTTGATGTTGAAAATATTCAAGACACAAAAATACAATCAAAATTAGCAAGATCTTATAGTGATAAACACGGATTAAAAGATTTAATAAAAGAATTTATTGGTATCGATATAAATAAACAACAACAAAGTTCTGATTTTGGTGGTGATCTTACTCCAGCTCAATTAAAATATTGTGCTAATGATGTTATTTATCTCCACAAGATTAATATAGAACTAAATCGAATACTTTTGAGGGAAAAAAGAATGAAATTGTACAATGATTGTTTAAAGTTTGTAAAGACTAGAGTAGATTTAGATCTTGCATCTTTTAAAGATGATATTTGGTCTCATTAATGAGGAAAACAAATTTTAAAAACATCGCTAAAAAAGTTATAGAGACTGAAATACAATCTCTAAAAAAATTAAAAAATAATCTTGATAAATCATTCAACACAGCCGTTGAAACAATTCTAAATTGTAAAAATGGTAAAGTAATAATATCTGGCGTTGGTAAATCAGGAATAATTGCAAAGAAAATTTCATCAACACTCTCATCGGTGGGTACGCCATCATTTTTTGTTGATGCAAGCTCTTGTTCTCATGGTGACTTAGGTGGAATTACCTCTAATGATGTTTTAATATTAATTAGTTTTAGCGGTGAAACTTCGGAACTAAAAAATATTATCCAGTATGCTAATAGAAATAAAAAAATTACTTTAATAGGTATTGTTTCTAAAAAAAAATCTCTTCTTTATAAAGCTTCAGACGTAAAAATATTAATACCAGATGCAAAAGAAGCTGGACCAGGGGGAATTGTTCCTACTTCATCCACAATTATGCAATTAAGTATAGGAGATGCATTGGCCATAGCAACCATGAAACATAAAAAATTTGGTCAATTAGATTTTAAAAAATTTCATCCATCAGGAAGCTTGGGTGCAAAACTCAAAACAGTTGAAGATTTAATGGTAACAGGAAACAAAATTCCATTTATAAATGAAAATTTAATAATGAAGAATGCTTTAAAAATTATATCAAATAAAAAACTTGGTATTCTTATTGTAAGAAACGGAAAAAAATCAACATCAGGAATTATAACTGACGGTCAAATAAGACGGGCTAGTCAAAAAAACGAAGACCTACAGAGTTTAAAAGTTAAAGAAATAATGACATTAAAT
>CACLNK010000003.1 GCA_902608305.1 uncultured Pelagibacteraceae bacterium
CTATTTTGTCTTTCAGTGCATATGCAGGGACAGATGGGGAAAATACTCTTTCAAAAGGTTCAAATAAACCAGTTAAAGATTGTTTTGAAAAAGTCAACAGGGGTATTTTTGCTTTTAATCAAGCATTGGATGGTGCTATTTTTGAACCGGTAGCAAGAGGATATAGAAAATTTCCAGTTCCAATAAGACGTGGAACTAGCAATGTATTAAATAACATATCTACCTTGGTGACAATACCGAATAATCTTTTACAAGGAGAAATAAAACAGGCAGGTCAGAATACTATAAGATTTGTTGTAAATACAACCTTGGGTATTTTAGGAATATTTGACCCTGCCTCAGGTTTAGGTTTCGCTTCTTTAGAAAAAGAAGATTATGGTCAAACATTTGGAGCATGGGGAATAGGAGAAGGTTGTTATTTAGTTCTTCCAGTACTAGGACCATCAACGGTGAGAGACACATTTGGTATGATCGGTAGTACTATTGCGGGAGGAGATCCTTGGTATAATGTAACAGTAAAAAATGATACTCATTACTTCACAGATTTTGACTATTATGGATCTAGAGTAACTTCCGGAATAGACTTTAGAGCAAAAAATATTGAATCTTTCGAAAGTCTCGAACAAAATTCATTAGATTTTTATGCGTCTGTTAGAAGCTTATACTTACAAGATAGACAACAAAAGATTATGAATTCCAAAAAAGTTGTAGATACTATGGATGATGGCGACTGGGAAGAAATAGAGTCTAATTAAAACAAAATCCAACATGAATTTTAAAAAGTGTTTAATTAAATTTTCTTTAATTTTAATTTTATTTTCCATTTTTGTAGGGAAATCTTTTTCTACAGAACCTGAAAAATTTGTTCAGTCTGTAGTGGATGAAGCTTCTGCAGTCTTAACTAAAAATTATACAAAAGAACAAAAAATTGAAAAACTTCGATCTATAGCAAAAAAATCTGTGGATATTAAAGGAATAGGCTTTTACACTCTAGGGTCGCATAGAAAAAATTTATCTGCTGGCCAAAAAGAAGAATATTCTATACTTTTTGAAAGTTATTTTTTAAAAAGCTTTGCGAGTAGACTTAGTGAATATACAGATCCAAAAATTAATGTGACTGGCAGCAAAATACTAAATGAAAAATATACAATAATATCAAGCATATTAGTTGCAACTGACAAAAGACCAGAAGTTAAGATTGATTGGAGGATTTATACAAAAAATCCAGACGAACCTTTAATTAGAGATTTAATAATAGAAGGATTGAGCCTTGCAAGGACTCAAAAAGAAGAATTCAATTCAATTATTCAAAGCAATGATGATAACATCAATGTACTATTCACAAATTTAAAAGAATTTATCAACAAATAAATTGTGTTAAAAGTTTACCAGGACTCAAGTCTGATTAACAATCTTTGAAGTACATAAAGAGTTGATAATTGAACATTTTAAGTTTTAAACACTTAAGCAAAATAAATTAAATTCTCAAATACTAAGTTTTAATCTTTTTTTTCCTCTTGTTCTTCTTCTTGTTTAAGTCTTTGTTCTTCTTGTTCTTGCTGTTCTTTTTGTCTTTGTTCTTCTTGTTCTTGTAATCTTTGTTCTTCTTCTTGTTTAAGTCTTTGTTCTTCTTCATGCTGATTTATTTGTTGTTCTTGTTCTTTTTGTCTTTGTTCTCTATCTTCTTGTAATTTTTGTTCTTCTTCTTGTTTAAGTCTTTGTTCTTCTTGTTCTTTTTGTCTTTGTTCTTCTGCAAATGCTCGATGACGAAAATATTCTTGTTGACTTTGTTTCTCTTCTTCTCTCTTTAATTTTCTTTCTTCTAGTTCTTTTTGTTTTTGTTCTTCTTGTTCTTTTTGTCTTTGTTCTTTCTCTTCTTGTAATTTTTGTTTTTCTTCTTGCTTAAGTCTTTGTTCTTCTTCTTGCTTAAGTCTTTGTTCTTCTTTTGCTTCCTTTTGTTTTATTTTTTTATTAATTCGGTCTAGTCTTTTTTGTTCTTGTTTTTCTTTTTTAATTTGTTTTAATATTATTTTTTTATTAATTCGGTCTAGTCTTTTTTGTTCTTGTTTTTCTTTTTTAATTTGTTTTGCTTTTTTTCTTTTTTCAAGTTTAATTTGTTTTAATTTGTTAATTTTTTGTTTCTTTTTAAAATTTTCATAAGCCTTATTAAATGACTTAAATGTAAAATTTGCTAATCTATGTAAGCTTATTTTACTAAGCTGATTTATTTGATTGCTAATTATTTGTTTTTTTTTTCTTTGTAGCTGTAAGTTCAGCCCTTTAAGATATTTTATTTGCTTAGTGATTTTTAGTTTTTTTCTGCTTTTTAGCAGTAAATTCAGTCCTTTAAGATGTTTTATTTGCTTAGTAATTTTTGTGATTTTTATTTTCTTCAAATTTATTTTTGATATTTCTTTCTTAACCTTACTTATAGTTTTCTTGCTTTTTTTTAATTTTCTAGTTTTCTTTTTTCTTTTTTTTCTCATAATAGACTTTTAATTTTGAATTAAGAACCAAATACTGAAAAGTCACAAATTATATTTAGTTAAAAAAAAATATCGCAACTATAATAAGTAATCCTGCTACTATTCCTGTTATAATGTATGATAGTTTTTTTTCTTTTTTTCTTTCTTCGGCATTTCTCCTATTGATATCATCAATATTAAGTCTGCCAGGTGATTCTGGACTTTCTCGCGTCTCTACTTTTTGGCTTGATGCCGTTATTTCATCTGTTTGTTTATTCTTATTCTCCATATTCTTATTTGAACAAATTTTCTTCAACTATACAACAACAGTAGCTCCGTATTTATAAGTTTAAGATTCAACCTAAAAGTTAAACCTATTAATAATTGGCATAAAAACAATTTTTTATTAACATTTTTACTATTTGATTAATAAATGTTTTTTATTTTAAAAAATTTGAATAATTAAAAAAAAATAAATTGGAAAATTCAATATTTCTGGTGGGCCCGCCAGGACTCGAACCTGGGACCAATACATTATGAGTGTACTGCTCTAACCAACTGAGCTACAGGCCCTTAGAACAAATAATAAATACAGCAAAAATTAAATTCTAGCAACAAGACTAAATTATAATAAATGGTGGGCCTTGTAGGTTACGCTCCTACTACCTTTCCCATGTCAAGGGAACACTCTACTATTGAGCTAAAGGCCCAGTATTAACTTTCTAAGAAACTTTTTAGTTGTTTAGATCTACTTGGATGTTTTAATTTTCTTAAAGCTTTAGCTTCAATCTGTCTTATTCGTTCTCTTGTTACTGAAAACTGCAAACCTACTTCTTCAAGAGTATGATCGGTGTTCATTCCAACGCCAAAACGCATTCTAAGAACTCTTTCTTCTCTTGGGGTAAGTGTGGATAGTATTTTTGTTGTTGCCTCACTTAAATTTGATTTAATAGCTTGTTCTAAAGGCGCTAAAGCTTTCGTATCTTCTATAAAATCTCCTAAACTACTATCTTCTTCGTCTCCCACAGGTTTTTCTAATGAAACAGGTTCTTTTGAAATTTTAAGAACTTTTCTTACTTTATCTAACGGCATTCTTAATTTTTTAGATAATTCTTCGGGTGTTGCCTCTCTACCAAATTCGCTTAGAATTAATCTTTGAGTTCTAACAATTTTATTAATTGTTTCAATCATATGTACTGGTATTCTAATTGTTCTAGCCTGATCAGCAATTGATCTTGTTATTGCTTGTCTAATCCACCATGTTGCATAAGTTGAAAATTTATAACCTCTTCTATATTCAAATTTATCAACGGCTTTCATTAAACCAATATTACCTTCTTGTATAAGATCTAAAAACTGCAAACCTCTATTGGTATATTTTTTAGCAATTGAAATAACTAATCTTAAATTTGCTTCCACCATTTCTTTTTTTGCGATTCTTGATTCTTTTTCTCCTTTTTGTATTCTGCTGACTAATTTCTTAAAATCTGTTACTGAAATTCCTAGTTTTTGACTAATCTCAACTAACCTTTCTCTAATATTCTTAAATTCTTCTTTATTTTTTTGAAAAAATTTTTTCCATTCTGGATTCGTATCTAAAAAAATTTTCAAGTTTGGATTTATTTCGTTGCCAATATAAAATTTTATAAATTCATTCCTTGAAATATTATGATTAATAGCCAATCTCAATAGATTTCCTTCTAGTGATATAATCTTTTTGTTTTCAATATAATGTTTTTGAACTAATTCTTCCAATACAGGAGGTGACAGTTGAAGTGATTTTATATTTTCTAAAATATCTGAAACAATTTTTTGGTAGCTTTTTTCTTTATTTGGTGAAAAAATTTTAACAGATAACAAGCGTTCTAACTTTTCCTTTTGATATTTAATAAGCTTATTATAATCTCTTGATAAATTCGCAACTGTATGTAAAACTTTTGGTTTAATTTCGTTTTCCATTGCTGCAAGTGTTGGGTTAAATTCATCATCTGTATCTTCATTGTTATTTTCTGTGTTACTTTCAGATTTGTCTTTTATATCTGTTGAGTTTTTTTGTTTGGCACTGAGTCCGGTGCTTTCATCTTCCATATAATTAGTATCAATATCAATAATTTCTCTAACTAAAATTTCAGAATTTTGTAATTTAACATTCCACTCAAAAAATTGCTGAGCAGTTATTGGACTTTGTGATAAAGCATTCAACATTACATCTTTTCCTGCCTCAATTCTTTTTGCTATTGCAATCTCACCTTCTCTAGATAGAAGTTCCACACCTCCCATTTCCCTAAGATACATTCTAATTGGATCGTCACTTTTTTCGATTGTTTTACCTTCTTCTTTAGAAGATGAGTCTTTTTTTCTTAATACTTTAAAATCTGATTTTTTTTCAACTAGAGTTATTTTTTCATCAAGAATATGAATAAAAGCTTGCTCAAGATTTTGATTACTTAAATTTCTTTTACCTAGTGATTTTTTTAATTCCTCAAGTGTAATAAATCCTCTATGGACTCCTCTGCCCATAAGTCTTGCAAATGATTTTGTAATTATTCTTTCCACAGTAATAAAGTCCGGAAGATGTATATAATGGCAAATTTTAAAAAAGCTATCAATAAATTCTCTGATTTAATTGATATTTTGTAATTTTTTCAACTCTCTTATCTCATTAAAAGTACTCTCGCTTAAATCTTTAGCAAATTTAGATTCTAACTCTTCTATTCTAAACTCGAGTTCATAATTTTTAAGATCTCTCGTTATTTCTTCTAGCAAATCAAATATTTTATCATGATTATTTTGATAATTATTCAAAATATGTTTAATCGAAGCAAATTTAAAGATCTTATCAATTAATTGATTGTCTATTGACAGGTCATTTACCACAAATTTATCACCATTTTTTAATTTAGATAAAATCGCATTAAAAACTAATTTATTTTCATTAGTAAATAATTTTATTTTTTCAATTAAATGAATGTTTTCTTGAAAAATTTCTAAATTATTTAAAATTAAATATAATAATGAAAACTCTTTTATTTCAATTAGGCTTATAGATTTACTTTCGTTAAAATATTTTTGTGTTGATTTTAAAGATTTGGTTTTTTTTGTAAAAAACTGTCTTTTATTATTATTTATATAAGGTGTAAGGGAGGAGATTTTTTTTAAAAAATATTCTAAAATATATTTTTTTATAAATTGATCTTTAATAGTATTTGCTGTTGATCTTAATGTTTTTTCAAAAATAGCCATCGATGATGGGTTGTTTTCTGTTTGGTTTTTATAATGATCAAATATGAACTGATGAATAGAAATTTTATTCTGTTTGGTAAAATCTATAAAATAATCTTTACCATTCTTATTTACAAAGCTATCTGGATCTTCGTTATTTGTTAAAAATAAAAATGAAATTTTTTTTTCAGGTTTTAGTTCTTTAATTGAATTTTCAGCAGCTCTTAATGCTGCTTTATAACCACTTTCATCTCCATCAAAGCAAATAATAATGTCCTCAAAAAACTGATTTAAAATTAAAATTTGCTTATCAGTTAATGATGTGCCGAGATTAGCTACTACATTATCAATTCCATTTTTGCTTAATCCGATAACATCCATATATCCTTCAACAAGATAAACTTGGTCAATCTTATTAGATAGTTTTCTTGCTAGATCTAAATTATATAAGTTTGATCCTTTTTTAAAAAACTGTGTTTCAGGAGAATTAATATATTTTGCCAGATAATTATTTTCACGAATTGTTCTCCCGCCTAACCCAATAGGCTGTCCTGCAATACTATTTATAGGAAAAATTATTCTTTCTCTAAATCTTTCAACATAAATGTTTTTTTTATCATCTAAGTAGAAAAGACCACTTTCAATTAAAACTTTTTCATTAAAATCTTTTTTTAATTTTTCAAAAAAGTTTGTATTTTTTTCTACGTATCCAATTTTAAATTTCTTAACTACTTCTTTGGATAAATTTCTTTTTTTTAAATAATCTCTAGCTACACTTGCTTTTTCATTTTTTAAAAGTTTCTCATGATAAAATTGAACATATTTATTATAAATTGAAACGTATTCTTGCCATTTTTTTTCTCTTTCTTCGTCCTGTATGGAAAATGTATACGGTCTCATACCTGCTAAATTTGCGAGTGTCTTGACTGCCTCTCCAAATTTAAGATTTTGGGTTTTCATTAAAAAATCAAAAATATTTCCATGTTCAGAGGTACTAAAACAATGATAAAAACCTTTTTCATCATTAACAGTAAAAGAAGGGGTTTTTTCTGTCTTAAAAGGGGATAATCCAATAAATTCTTTTCCTCTTTTTTTTAGATTGACAGTTTTCGATACAACGGTTGAAACTTTTAATCTTGTTTTGATCTCATCCAAATATTCTTTAGGGTACTTCATTGTTTGTTCAATATTTCTTTGAGTAAAGTTCCAGCTTTTGCAAAATCTAAATTATCTGAGTATTGTTTTTTTAATTCTCCCATTACTTTTCCCATATCTTTTAAAGAGCTTGCTCCAAGTTTGCTTGCAATTTCTTCACAAATTTTCCTTGTTTCTATTTCATTGAGCTTTTTGGGTAAATAACCTGACAATATTTCCAACTCTTTTTCCTCAATTTCTAATAAATCTTTTCTGTTATTTTTTTTATAAATATCTATAGATTCAGATCGTTGCTTGATCATTTTGTTTAATAGTTTTTTGATATCTTCATCGTCAGTATCTTTTTTATTGGGGCCTGATCTATTAGATATATCTAAGTCCTTTATTCCTGATAAAACTAGCCTATAAGTTGATATTTGAATTTTAGCTTTTGATTTTAAGGCATTTTTGTAATCTGTGTCGATTTTATCTTTAAGAGACATTTTTTTAATCTACTGTATAGACAATTTTGTTCAAAAGAAAAAATTATATTTTTAAAAATTTATATTAGATCTGTTGCGGAAATTTAGGTTTTATTGTATTAACCTTTAACTTATGAGTTGTAATTGATCAAAAAACGGAAAGTTAACTCAGACAAATTTTCTTATTTTTCCCCAGGCATTTTAGTTCTTGAAAACAAAACTGTTTTCAGAGGAATGGGCATCGGTTATCAAGGAACTGCAACTGGAGAGGTGTGTTTCAATACATCACTAACAGGTTACCAAGAAATTATTTCTGATCCATCTTATGCTGGGCAAATAATTAATTTTACTTTTCCACATATAGGAAATGTTGGTACAAATAATGAAGACCATGAATCTGATAAAATTTGGACAAGAGGTGTTATTTTTAATTCGGAAACTACCAACCCTTCAAACTATAGATCATTAAGAACTTTAGATGAATGGTTAAAAAAACATAGAATAGTAGGAATAACTGGATTAGATACAAGAGGTTTAACTAATTTTATTAGAGATAAAGGTGCCCCGAAAGGTACCATTTCTAACAATAAAAAAGGGAATTTTAATTTAAAAAAATTAATTAATACATCTATAAAATGGCCTGGCCTAAAAGGTCTAGACCTGGCTCAAACTGTAACAACTTCAAAAAAATATGTGTGGAAAGGATTTAAAACTTGGAAAAAAGAAAAAGGTTTTGAAAAAAATAAAAAAAAATCACTTAGAATAGTTGCTGTAGATTATGGGATAAAAAAAAATATATTAAGATATTTTTCAAACTTTGATTGTGAAGTAATTGTTGTGCCTTGTAAGCTTAGTGCTGATGAAATAATTAAAATCAAACCTGACGGTATTTTTTTATCAAACGGTCCTGGTGATCCTGCGGAGACAGGAAAATATGCGATCAAAATAATTCAAAAATTAATAAAATCAAATATTCCAATATTTGGAATATGTCTCGGACATCAACTGTTGGCTTTAGCGCTTAAAGCAAAAACAAAAAAAATGAAAATAGGCCACAGAGGTGCAAATCATCCAGTAAAAAATCTTATTAATGATACTGTTGAAATTACAAGTCAAAATCATGGATTTGAAATAATTAAAGAAAGTTTACCAAAAAATATTGAAGTAACTCACAAGTCTTTATTTGATAACTGCATAGAGGGAATAAAATTAAAAAATAAACCAGTTTTTTCAGTTCAGTATCATCCTGAATCAAATCCAGGTCCACAAGATAGTCACTATTTATTTAAACTATTTATTAATGAAGTAATAAAAAATGCCAAAAAGAAAAGATATTAAGAAAATTTTAGTAGTGGGAGCTGGTCCAATTATTATTGGTCAGGCCTGTGAATTTGATTATTCCGGAACTCAAGCATGTAAAGCATTAAAAGATGAGGGTTACAAAGTGATTTTAATTAATTCAAATCCCGCAACAATTATGACTGATCCTGGTGTCGCTCATAAAACTTATATCGAACCAATAACAATAGAAGTTTTAGAAAAAATATTAATAAAAGAAAAACCCGACGCAATTTTACCAACTATGGGTGGTCAAACAGCATTAAATTTAGCAATTAAAGCTGAAAAGACTGGGCTACTAAAAAAATATAAAATTGAACTAATTGGCGCAAACTCAAAAGCGATTTCTAACGCGGAAGATAGAAAAAAATTTAGAAAAAACATGATTGATATTGGTTTAAATCTCCCAAAATCAGAAATAATTAATAACATTAAGCAAGCTAAAAAATGTTTAAAGAAAATAGGGTTACCTGCAATTATCAGGCCTGCTTTTACACTTGGTGGTCTTGGGGGTGGTATTACTAAAAATAGAAAAGAATTTTTCAAAATTGCGAAGGAAGGTCTTGATGCATCACCTGAAAATCAAGTTCTCGTAGAAGAGTGTCTACAAGGTTGGAAAGAATTTGAAATGGAAGTAGTAAGAGATAAAAAAGATAACTGTATCATTATATGTTCTATAGAAAATATAGATCCTATGGGAATTCATACTGGAGATTCTATCACTATAGCTCCTGCCTTAACGCTAACAGATAAAGAGTATCAAGTTATGAGAAATGCTTCAATTGCTTGCTTGAGAAAAATTGGAGTGGAAACTGGGGGTTCTAATGTTCAATTCGCTATCAATCCAAAGAATGGAAGAATGGTTATCATAGAAATGAACCCTAGAGTTTCTAGATCATCGGCACTTGCTTCAAAAGCAACTGGTTTTCCAATAGCAAAAGTAGCTGCAAAATTAGCGATTGGTTATACACTTGATGAATTAAAAAATGAAATTACTAAAGTTACTCCAGCATCTTTTGAGCCAACCATAGACTATGTTGTTACAAAAGTTCCAAGATTTACTTTTGAAAAATTTTCTAATTCTCCAGCAATATTGGGAACTTCGATGAAATCTGTTGGAGAAGCTATGGCAATTGGTAGAAACTTTAAAGAATCTCTTCAAAAAGCATTGGTATCTCTAGAAATTGGGTTTTCAGGTTTAGATAGAATTTTTAATTTAAATAAGAAAGAAATTGAAAAAAAATTAAAGATAAATATTCCAAATAAAATTTTGTTAATTGCTGAAGCAATACGTAAAAAAATTAAGCTAACTAAAATATACAAATTGTCAAAAGTAGATCTTTGGTTTTTAGAACAAATTAAAGAAATTATAGATGCGGAAAACCAAATCTTCAAAAAAGGTTTGCCAAAAAAATTTAATGAATTTAATAGAATTAAATCAATAGGGTTTTCAGATAAAAAATTATCTCAATTATCTGGTTTAAAAGAAACAATTGTTAGAAGAAAAAGATTGGCTTTAAATGTTTTGCCTGTATTCAAGAAAGTAGATACCTGTGCTGCTGAATTTAAATCTTTTACACCCTATATGTATTCAACATATCAAAGAAATTTTATGTTAAATACAGAATGTGAAGCAGATCCTTCATCTAAAAAGAAAGTAATTATTTTAGGAGGTGGACCTAACAGGATTGGCCAAGGAATTGAATTTGACTACTGTTGTTGCCAAGCAAGTTTTTCCTTAAAGGAAGCGGGATATGAAACAATAATGATTAACTGTAATCCTGAGACCGTCTCCACTGATTATGACACAAGCGATAGATTGTACTTTGAACCTTTAATTGAAGAGTATGTTCATAACATAATTTTAAAAGAAAAATCTAAAGGTAATTTAATAGGTATAATTGCTCAATTCGGTGGCCAAACCCCTATCAAATTAGCAAAATTTCTTCATGAAAATTCATTGCCTATTATAGGAACTCAGTATTCTTCAATTGATCTTGCTGAAGATAGAGACAGATTTAGAAAACTTCTAATTAAATTAAAATTAAAACAAGCAGATAGTGGCATTGCAAAATCTTATACTCAAGCAATCAAAATTGCTGAAAGAATTGGTCTGCCTTTAGTTGTTCGACCATCTTATGTTTTAGGTGGTAGAGCTATGGAAATAGTTTATGAAAAGAATCAACTAAAAAATTTTGTGGAAAAAGCTTTTAAAGCTGCAGAAAACAACCCAATATTAATTGATAAATTTATTAACAATGCTATGGAAGTTGACGTTGACGCTATTTCAGATGGTAATGAAGTATTTGTTGCAGGAATAATGCAACACATTGAAGAAGCAGGCATTCATTCTGGTGACTCGGCATGTTGTCTGCCTCCAGTATCTATTAAGGAAAAATTAATAGTCAAAATTAAAAATCAAACAAAAAAGTTAGCATTAGCACTAAAAGTAAAAGGTTTTATGAATGTACAGTTTGCAATTAAAAATGACGAAATTTATGTAATTGAAGTTAATCCAAGAGCTAGCAGAACTGTTCCGTTTGTTTCAAAAGCTAAAGGAATTCCTTTAGCTAAAATTGCTTCAAGAGTAATGGCGGGTGAAAAATTATCAGAATTTAATTTAATAAATAAAAACAAGAATATGTTTGCTGTGAAAGAATCTGTTTTTCCATTCAATAAATTTCCAAACGTTGATGTGCTGCTAGGCCCTGAAATGAAATCTACGGGAGAAGTAATGGGAATAGATAAAGATTTTGGCCTTGCGTATGCTAAAAGTCAAATTTCTGCTGGAAATTCATTGCCTACAAGAGGGCTGGCATTTATTTCCTTAAAAGACAAACATAAAACTGAAGGTATAGATTTAGCAAAACAATTGGTTGAATTAAATTTTACATTGTGTGGGACAGAAGGTACTGCTAATGCAATAAAAAAAAATGGCATTAAATGTAAAAAAATAAATAAAGTAAGTGGAGGCTCTCCTCATATTGTAGATATACTAAATGCAAAAAAAATTGCCTTGGTAATCAATACTGGAGGTGGAAAGCGTGCTTATGTGGTTCAAGATTCAACTTCCTTAAGAAGAGCAACATTAATTAATAAAGTTCCATATTGCACTAACATGTCTACTGCTTATGCTTGTTTAGAAGGTATAAAATCTCTTAAGTCAAAAAAAATGAATGTGAAAGCAATCCAAAATATCTTTCATTAATCAACTGGCCAATCAGTTTGAAAAGTTACATAATTTATCTGTAAACATCGTCTTTCTTTTTTTATCTCTTTTTTTTCCATTCCATGCCAAGCATTCGGACCACTAGTAAAAAAATATCCATAATTATGCTTATAGGGAATTGTTTTTATTTTTTCTAATTTTTCATTATAAAAATCCGTACCAAGATTTTCAGATTCGCCATAAGGATTAGCAAACACTAAACCAGAAACAAGTTTTTCTTTTATATCACAGTGTGGCTTTAACCAAAAACCTTGCCTATCACATATGACTTCTAATCTAGCATATGATTTAGAAAGATCTTTCTTAACTAATTCACTGATAAATTGATAAGTATCCTTATTTCTAAGTTCATCAATTAAGTTGGTTAAATTTTTAAAATGTTTTGAATTTTCTTTGTTAATAAAACATCTAAATTTTAATGCTTTGCCTCCACTTTCTATGCCTTTTCTAAATTTTCCCTCTCCTCCATCAAGAGCTCTGGTTCCATCATAATTAATATTTACTTTATTTAAATCCACTATTTCTGCATTACATATCTCTTGAAGTGCATCTTCATTCAGTGGTTTATCTAATTCCCAATGATTGAACGGTGAATTGTGAAACTTCAATTGAGTCTTTAATGAATTTAAAAATTGCATTTATCTTATAAAAATATTATTTGTTTAATCTATCATTTATTATTTTTGCCACTCTTTCAGATTCATTGAAATTATTATATTTCCAATGCTCTACCTTTTCTCCTAAGTTTTTAGTAATTCCCATGTCTTTAAATAATTGAAAAAATTTTTTAAATCTATAATTATTTCTTTTATTTTTCATGTGAGCAATAAAAATTGGTTTTCCAGAAATAGCAGCTTCAGAAATCATTGAAGTTGAGTCGCAGGTTATAACTATGTTGCTAGCTATTGCTAGTGAAGATAAATAAGCTTGCTTATTCACTTCAGTAATAACATATCCATCGTTCTGAAATTCTTTTTGAGCTAGCTCAATTGTTTTTTGGGGGGTACGCATTGATGGTACAATTATTGCTTTATAGCCATTATAAATAAAACTTTCTTTTATTTGATTAAATATTTTAGATATTTCTTCATTATCAAAACTATAGTATTTATTTGGACCCCCTAATATTAATGCAACAACCTTTTGGCTCTGAACTTTATCAACCAAATAAGTTTTTGATTTTTCGATTTCTTCCTCTGTAATGTAATGAATTGCTCCTTTTGAATTAATTACATTTTCCCCCTTTAATCCATCGTGCTCAGGCGCAACAATTATATTAAAATTATTAAAATTAATTTTTGGATCTTGTATGTGTATTGTAAAAATATTTTTATTTTTTTTCTTTAGTAATATTGATGGAATTACACTTTTTCTTCCACATGAAATTATTAAATCAATTTTTTCAGTATTTGTTACATAATTTTTATCTTTTAAAATTATTTCTGATTTTGGTGTAAATTTAGGAGGAATATAATTCCACAACCAATTTAATCGTACAATCTTATGGTGAAACTCAACCTTTAAAGCCTTGGCCAATCCTTCAACCTGGCTAATCATACCATGATAGCCTCCTGTTAATAATAAAGCTTTTAATTTAGCCATTTTTATTTATTTATATTTCAAAATTTAATTTATCCAAACATATTTGTTTTTATTGAAATGAAATACAAAGAATATATACATTAGCTCTGCAAAATGCGTATCGAAGAAGATATTAAGCTAGATTATTCTGATGTTCTCTTTAGACCAAAGAGAAGTACCCTTCATAGTCGAAAAGAAGTCAATTTAAAACGTACATACAAATTTAAATACAGCAATAATGAATGGTCAGGAATTCCTATAATAGCTGCAAATATGGATGGCGTGGGAGAATTAGGAGTGGCAAAAAATCTTGCAGAATTTGAAATAATAACAAGTTTGACAAAACAACATGATGTCAAGATGATCAAACGTTGTTCTTATATAAAGTCAATTTTTCAACATATTGCTTTAAGTACAGGAACAAGTGACAAAGATTTTAAAAGAATAAATGATATTTTAAAAGATCACAGTTTTTTTCAATTTATTTGTATAGATATTGCTAATGGATATTCTGATCATTTTAGTAAGTTTGTAAAATCCGTAAGAGAAAAATATCCTACAAAAACTATAATTGCTGGTAATGTTGTTACCGCCGATATGACTCAAGAGTTAATATTAAGTGGTGCCGATATTGTTAAAGTAGGAATAGGACCAGGAAGTGTATGTACCACTAGAATTCAAACTGGAGTAGGCTATCCACAATTGAGTGCAGTCATAGAATGTTCTGATGCTGCTCATGGACTTGGGGCACATATTATTGCAGATGGTGGGTGTACTTGTCCTGGAGATGTTGCAAAAGCTTTTGGTGCAGGCGCTGATTTTGTAATGTTAGGTGGAATGTTCGCAGGTCATGATGAAGGCAAAGGTAAAATTGTAAAAAAAAATGGATCAAAATATATTGAGTTTTATGGCTCTAGTTCAAACACTGCTGTCAAAAAACACTATGGAGGACTTTCAGATTACAGAAGTAGTGAAGGAAAAACGGTAAGACTTAAATATCGAGGAAAAATAAAGGATACGGTGCTAAATATACTCGGTGGTATTAGAAGTAGCTGCACTTATGTTGGGGCTCCTTCTCTTAAACAATTAAGTAAATGCACTACATTTGTTAGAGTAAATAATCAACATAACGAAACTTTTGATCAAAAATAATTAATTATATTTAAATCTTATAATTTTTAGAAAAGTACTTACATAACAAACAAATTATGGATAAAAGTTTAACAAAGCATACAAAAGTTTTAATTATAGGATCCGGACCGGCTGGTTATACAGCGGCAGTTTATGCGGCTAGAGCTATGTTAAAACCAATTTTAGTTCATGGCTTTCAACCAGGTGGCCAAATGACTATTACAACAGACGTTGAAAATTACCCTGGATTTGCAGACGTTATTCAGGGACCTTGGCTTATGGATCAAATGAAAGATCAAGCTAAAGCTGTAGGTACTGATTTAGTTGATGACCATATTTCTTCAGTAAACCTAAAAACTAAACCATTTGAAGCATTTGGAGATAGCGGAAAAAAATATACTGCTGATAGCATAATTATTTCTACTGGTGCACAAGCAAGATGGCTCAACTTGAAATCTGAAGAAGAATTTAAAGGATTCGGAGTTTCTGCGTGTGCAACATGTGATGGATTTTTCTTTAAAGAAAAAGAAGTCGCTGTTGTAGGTGGTGGTAATGCGGCTGTAGAAGAGGCAATCTTTTTAACTAAATTTGCTTCAAAAGTAAAATTAATTCATAGAAGAGATTCTTTGAGAGCGGAAAAACTACTTCAGAAAAAATTAATGGATAACAAAAAAATTGAAATTATTTGGGACAGTATAGTTGAGGAGGTCATAGGAGATAATGATCCAAAAAACGTTAAAGGATTAAAAATTAAAAATGTAAAAACAAATAAAATTGAAGAATTAAAAATAGATGGTCTTTTCATTGCTATTGGTCATGATCCAGCTACTCAATTATTTAAAGATCAATTAGATATGGATAAAGAAGGTTATTTAACTACTAAGCCTGACTCAACTCAGACAAATGTACCTGGGGTATTTGCAGCAGGCGATGTAAAAGATAAAATTTTTAGACAAGCCGTAACTGCTGCGGGGATGGGTTGTATGGCTGCACTTGAAGCTGAAAAATTTCTATCTCACTAAAAAGTTAAGTTCTATTAATCTCAACTATTTCATTAATTAACTTAAATTTTCACAAAAAGATTTTATTCTCTCCATTGCTACTTTTAGCTTTTCCATTGATGTTGCATAAGAAATTCTAAAGTATCCATCTAATCCAAAAGCAGATCCTTGGACAACTGCAACATTCGCTTTTTCAAGAAGTTTTTCAACAAATTCTGAATCTGTTTTTAATTTTGTTTTTTTGCTTAATAATTTTTTACAACTTGGAAATACATAGAAAGCTCCATTCGGTTTTAAGCAACTAATACCATTTATATTGTTTAAGCTATTGACTACAAAGTCTCTTCTTTTTTTAAAAGCATCAGATCTTTCCTGAATAAAGTCTTGTCTTCCATTTAAAGCCTCAACAGCAGCAGCTTGACTTACAGAAGATGGGTTTGAAGTTGATTGGGATTGAATTTTGCCTATTGCTTTAATTATATCTTTTGGACCAGCCGCATAACCTATTCTCCATCCAGTCATTGCATAAGATTTACTAACACCATTCATCGTTAATGTTCTATCTTTCAATTTAGAAATTTGGGCTATAGTAAAAAAATTGAAATTGTCATATTTAATATGTTCATAAATATCATCACTTAAAATATGAACTTTTTTATTTTTTATTAAAACTTTTGACAGACCGTCTATCTCATCTTTTGTATAACCAGCCCCTGTAGGATTTGATGGTGAATTCAAAACCAACCATTTAGTTTTTTTTGAAATAGCTTTCTTAAGTTTTTTTGGAGTTAGTTTAAATCCATCTTTTTCATCACATTTAACTATTTTTGGTTTTCCACCAGCCAACAAAACCATGTCAGGGTATGAAACCCAAAAAGGTGCTGGAATTATTACTTCGTCACCTTTATTTAAAGTTGCCATGAATGCATTGTATAGAACTTGCTTTCCACCTGTTCCAACGGTTATCTGTTCAGTTGAGTAGTCTAAATTATTTTCCCTTTTGAACTTATTAATAATTGCTTTTTTTAATTCTGGAGTTCCATCAACAGCAGTGTATTTGGTTTCTCCATCTTTGATCGCATTTATTGCTGCATCTTTGATGTTGTCTGGTGTATCAAAATCTGGCTCACCTGCCCCAAGTCCAATTACATCTTTGCCTGCTGCTCTTAATTCTCTTGCTTTTTGAGTTACCGCAATAGTTGGTGATGGTTTTATTCTTTTTAAGCTGTCAGATATAATGCTCATTGAAAAATATTAATATTCTAATACCTTGTTTACTTTATGCAAAATACTTATCAAGATTTAATTACAGATATTCAAAGTAAAAATCCAGAAATAAGTGAAAAACTTGAAGGTGGTAAAAAATTTAAACTTGTAACAGATTTTAAACCTGCTGGAGATCAACCGGAAGCAATAAAAAAATTAGTTAATAACGCAAATAAAGGTGAGTTTAATCAAGTTCTCCTAGGGGTTACTGGTTCTGGAAAAACTTTTACAATGGCAAAAGTAATAGAACAAACTAATAGACCTTCTTTAATCTTGGCTCCTAATAAAACACTGGCCGCTCAACTTTATGGAGAAATGAAAACTTTTTTTCCAGATAACGCTGTTGAGTATTTTGTTTCTTATTATGATTACTATACACCGGAAGCTTACGTTCCTAGGTCAGATACTTATATCGAAAAAGAAGCTTCTATAAATGAACAAATAGATCGTATGAGACATTCAGCAACAAGATCTTTATTAGAAAGAGATGATGTTCTAATAGTTGCAAGTGTATCATGTATTTATGGACTGGGCTCAGTTGAGGCTTATGGCAAAATGACCTTAACTCTAAAAAAAAAATCTGAATATAATAGAGAACAAATTATAAAATCATTAGTTAATTTACAATATAAGAGAAATGACCAGAATTTTTATAGAGGAACCTTTAGAGCCAGAGGAGAATATTTAGAAATTTTTCCTTCACATTTAGAAGATCGTGCTTGGAGGTTAAGTTTATTTGGTGATAAATTAGAAAAAATTGAAGAATTCGATCCTTTAACTGGAGATCACATTAAAGATCTAAAATTAGTTAAAATATATGCTAACAGTCACTACATCACTCCAAAACCCACTATAGAACAGGCAATAATAAATATTAAAAAAGAATTAGAGATAACTCTTAAAAAACACAAAGAGCAAAATAAATTACTTGAAGCGCAACGTTTAGAAGAAAGAACTAAGTTTGATTTAGAGATGATTGAAGCAACAGGATCTTGTGCTGGTATTGAAAACTATTCAAGATTTTTATCTGGAAGAAAACCAGGTGAGCCACCTCCTACACTATTTGAATATTTTCCTGATAATACTTTAATATTTGTTGACGAATGTCATGTAACCGTTCCTCAACTAAATGGCATGTTTAAAGGTGATAGATCAAGAAAAAGCACTCTTGCTGAATATGGGTTTAGATTACCTTCGTGCATGGATAACAGGCCACTAAAATTCGAAGAATGGAATATGATGAGAACTCAAACAATTTTTGTGTCTGCTACACCAGGACCTTGGGAATTAGAACAAGTAAAAGGAAAATATGTTGATCAAGTAATTAGGCCAACCGGATTAATTGATCCTCCTGTAGAAGTTAGACCTGCAAAAAATCAAGTGGATGATTTAATGCACGAGTGTAAAAAAACCATTAAGAAAAATTATAGAGTTTTAGTTACAACTTTAACTAAAAGAATGGCAGAAGACTTAACAGAATATCTCCATGAAAATGGAATTAAAGTTAGATATATGCATTCTGACATAGATACTCTTGAAAGAATTGAAATTATGAGAGATCTAAGAATGGGTGTGTTTGATGTTCTAGTTGGTATTAATCTCTTAAGAGAAGGATTGGATATACCTGAATGTGCACTAGTTGGAATTTTAGATGCTGATAAAGAAGGTTTTTTAAGATCGGAAAGATCATTAATTCAAACAATCGGAAGAGCGGCAAGAAATTTGGATGGTAAAGTTATTTTGTATGCTGACAAAGAAACTAAAAGTATTCATAAAGCTATTGAAGAAACTGATAGAAGAAGAACTATTCAATTAAAGTATAATAAAAAAAATAATATTAGTGCAACAACAGTAAAAAAAGAAATAAGTGATGTGTTGGAAAATGTTTATGAAAAAGATTATATAAAAATAGGAACTGAAGCAAATATAGGGGGAAATCTAAAAAAACACTTAAAAGCCTTAAATAAAAAAATGAAAGAATCAGCCTCAAATCTAGAATTTGAAGAGGCAGCAAAAATAAGAGATGAGATCAGAAAACTTGAAAGTACAGAATTAGAGATTACACTTAACCCTAAAGTAAAACGGCATAGTCTAAATAATAAAATTTATCCAAAAGGAAGATCAACTATGGGTCTTCCGGGAACTAGAGCAAAAAAAGGAAAAAAAAAGTGGAAGCAAATAAAATAATTATAACCGGCGGAGCTACAAGAATTGGTGCAGCAATTGCAAAGAAGTTATCTGGCTCGGGAGTGGAGATTGTAATTCATTATAATAAATCAAAAACAAATGCTGAAAAATTAAAAAAAAAATTATCAAGAAATTCAACAAAAGTATATTTAGTCAAAGGAGATCTAAGCAAAGAACTTGATTTAAAAAAAATAGTTAAATTTTGTAAAAGAAAATTAAAATATTTTGACTGTTTAATAAATAATGCCTCATTGTTTGAAAATGACAAATTAGAAAATTTTACTACTGATAGTTGGGGAAAACATTTAAGAACAAATTTAAGAGCTCCTGCATATTTATCAAAAGAATTTGCCAAAAATATAAAAGGTAGAAATAATAATATTATTAATATTATTGATCAAAGAGTTTTTAAATTAACACCACTTTTCTTTTCATACACAATAAGCAAGACTGGCCTTTATACTTTAACCAAAACTAGCGCTATAAGCTTAGCTCCAAAGATAAGAGTAAATGGCATCGCTCCAGGACCAACGCTAAAAAATAAGCGGCAAAGTGAAAAACATTTTAGAAAACAATATTTAGCTACCCCTTTAAAAAGACAAGTTAATGTCTCAGAAATTTGCAATACAGTTGACTTTTTTATTAAAAACAGATCAATTACTGGACAAGTATTAGCCGTTGATAGTGGTCAAAATTTAAATTGGCAAACGCCCGATATTATTGGGACAAAGGAATGAAAAAAAATAATCTTAAAGTTGTTAAAATAGATAATAATAAAAGCTTATTTAATTATGAGAAAAAAATTCTTATTAAAGACCTAGCTTTAGATTTAAAGCTTGGTTATTATGATTTTGAAAAAGATAAACCACAAAAAGTAAAATTTACATTAGAAATAGATTACAGAGATAAAAAACCAACCAATGATAAAGATTTAAAATCAATAGTTAATTACGACAAAGTAGTAAAACTAATTAGAAAATTAGTAAAAAATAAACATTATAACTTTCTTGAAACATTGGCTGAAGATGTTTTTGATGAGCTGTTTAAAGATAAAAGAATTGATAAAATAACTCTTCAAATAGAAAAATTAGAAATTATGAAAGACTGCTCATCAGTTGGGATACAAGTTTCTAAAAAAAGAAGCCATGAAAAGCTCTGATCTTGGAAAAAAAGTAATTAGAAAAGAGCTCACTCTTATTCCTAAAAGTCCTGGTATATATAGGATGTTAAATCATAAAGGTGACATATTATATGTTGGTAAAGCAAAAAATTTACCTAATAGACTTAAAAGTTACGTATCTGAAAAAAATCACATAATAAGAACCGAAAGGATGTTGTCTCAAACTTTTAAAATTGAGATAACTACAACTGCAAACGAAAGTGAGGCGCTACTCTTAGAAGCTAACTTAATAAAAAAATTTAAACCAAAATTTAACATTTTGCTTAAGGATGACAAATCTTTTCCATTTATTTTTATAGGAAATAAAGATAAATGGCCTCAAGTTACTAAGCATAGAGGCAAAAAAGACAAAGATGGTTTTTATTTTGGTCCATTTGCTTCTGCTGGATCTGCAAATTGGACTATAAAAATGCTTCAAAAAATATTTTTATTAAGAGTATGTGACGAAACAACGTTTAAAAATAGAAAAAGACCTTGTATTTTATATCAAATAAAAAGATGTTCTGCGCCATGCGTAGGCTATGTTGAAAAAAATGAGTACAAAAATTCAGTAGAAGATGCAATTAAATTTGTTTCTGGAAAATCTAGAGAGATACAAAAAAATTTATCAAAGCAAATGGAAGAGGCGAGTGAAAAATTAGATTTTGAAAAGGCTTCTATTTTCAGGGATAAAATTAAATCTTTAAACATAATTCAATCGTCACAGAGAATTAATGAAGCTAATCTAGTTGAAGCAGATGTAATTGCTGCCTATAAAGAATCTGGAAAAACTTGTATTCAGGTATTTTTCTACAGATCTAAACAAAATTGGGGTAATCAAGCTTATTTTCCTAAACATGATCCTGATCAAAGTATCTCGGAAATCATGTCTTCTTTTTTAATGCAATTTTATGAAAATAAAAATGTTCCTAAACTAATAATTTTAAATCTTGACATTAAAGATAAAAAATTAATTGAACAAACATTAAGTACTAAAGAAAATAAAAATATTTCAATCGCTATTGCAAAAAAAGGGGCAAAAGCAAAAGTTATTTCATTAGCAGAAAAAAATGCAAAAGAATCTTTAAATAGAAAACTACATGAAACAAATAATAACAAAAACTTATTTGAAGGTATTGTTAAAAAATTTAACTTAAAAAATAATATTAGTTTAGTAGAAGTTTATGACAATAGCCACATTCAAGGAACTAATAGCATTGGCGCTATGATTACTTTTGGAGATGAGGGTTTTATAAAAAAAAGATACAGAAAATTTGATATTAAAAATTATAATGCTGAACAAGATGATTATGCTATGATAAAAGAAGTTTTAACTAGACGCTTTAAACGAGCAATACTTGAAAAAGAAAATTATTTAACTTTTCCTGATTTGCTGCTTGTGGATGGAGGAAAAGGTCAATATTCTGTCGCAAGAGAAGTGCTTAACGACTTAGGTTTATATGATATGCCCATGATAGCTATAGCTAAAGGCAAGTTAAGAAACAGTGGAAATGAAACGTTTTTTTATAATGGTAAAACATTTAAGTTTGAAAAAAATGATCCCACTTTATTTTTTTTACAAAGACTAAGAGATGAAGCGCACAGATTTGCAATAAATACGCATAGAGCAAAAAGACAAAAAGGTATTAGAAAATCATTATTAGATCAAATAAATGGCATTGGCTCTATAAGAAAAAGAGCATTATTAAATCATTTTGGTTCAGCTAGAGCTGTAGAATCTGCGAGTTTTGAAGAAATTAAATCAGTTGAAGGTGTTGAAGAAAAAGTTGCAAAAAAGATATATAATTTTTTTCACGAATGAAAATAAAAATTCCAAATTACTTAACTATCGGTAGAATTATAATTGTTCCTTTTTTTGTATTTGCTTTTTATTTACCCGGATTTTATGGAGATATAATTCCTTTTATATTATTTATTATTGCTTCGTTCACTGATTTTTTAGACGGTTTACTGGCTAGAATGTTTAAAGAAGAGTCACAACTAGGGGAACTATTAGATCCTATTGCAGATAAAATAATTGTAGCTGCAGCACTAATTTTACTAGTAATGAATGGTACTATTAAAAACTATGAAGTAATAGCAGCAATTATAATTTTAACTCGAGAAATATTAGTCTCTGGATTAAGAGAGTTTTTAGCCAAAGGACAAATAAAACTACCTGTTTCAAATTTAGCGAAATTGAAAACATTTTTACAAATGTTTTCAATATCAATTTTATTAACAGGTGAAACGGGAAATAAAATTATAAATTTTCAAGATTATAATGCTCAAACAATTGGCATAATCTTGTTGTGGTTGTCAGCATTTTTAACCTTATACACTGGATACGAATACCTTAGAAAAGGTATAGACCACGCAATTTCTGAAGATGAAAAAAGTTAAGCTGCTTTTTTTTTTCTAACAAGAGTTTGATAGCCTTCGGATAAATCTATAATTGTTTTACAAACCTTAAATTTAAAATCTGCAATACAAGATACTGGAGTAACTTCAGCAGCTGTGCCTGTCAAAAAACATCCAACAAATTTTGACAACTCTTCTGGGGATATTTTTCTTTCATAAACTTTAATATTTTTGGATTTTGCAATTTCAATAATTGCACGTCTAGTAATGCCATCTAAAAATGAGTCTGGAATTGGTGTGTGTAAATTTCCATCTTTATCTTTAAAAAAGATGTTAGCTCCTGTTGCTTCCGCTACATTACCTTCGTGATCTAACATTAAAGAATCTGCATACCCTTGTTGTTCTGCTTCATGTTTAGATAATGTACAAATCATATAAAGACCTGAAGCTTTTGTATCCCAAGGAATTGTATTAGGAGCTGGTCTTCTCCATTTAGAAATATTTAATTTAATTCCCTCAGTTTTTAATTTTGGATCAAAATAAGAACCCCATTCCCAAGTTGCTATTGCCACATGTATTTTTGTTTGCTGAGCAGAAATTGCCATCATTTCGCTTCCTCTCCAAGCAAAAGGTCTAACATATCCATTTTGAACATTTTGTATTGAAACAATTTTTTTAGTAGCTTTATTAATTTCATCTTTTGAATAAGGAATTTTAATGCCCATTCTTTTTGCCGAATGATAAAGTCTTTCTGTATGTTCTTCTAATTTGAATATCTCTCCTTCATAAACTCTCAATCCTTCAAATACGAAACTGCCATAATGCAATCCATGACTCAGAACATGAAGCTTCACATCTTGCCAATCTACAAGATCATTGTTGTACCAAATTTTACCTTCTCTTTTATCGTAGGGAATCATTAGATTTATTTTCTTCAAAAATTATCTTTGTATATATAATATGTCAATATAACTTACCAATATGCGTGAACTTTTATATTTAAAAGATGAACAGATAAAAGAATTTATAGAAAAACTCTTTATGGCCTATCGAGAGTCTTTTTCTGATACTAAACAAACACTAAATAAACACTCTTTAGGTTTAGCCCACCACAAAGTAATTCATCTTGTATCCATGTATAATGGTATTACTATTTCGGATTTGCTCAAAAAATTAAAAATTACAAAACAAAGCTTAAATAGAGTCTTGAAAGATTTGATCAAAACTAAGTCTATTTTTTTTAAAAAAGACAAGAAAGATAGTCGATTAAAACATATTTATCTTAGTGAAACAGGGCTTAAATTGTTTAATGAAATATTTTTTATTCAAAAAAAGAGAATTTATAAAGCGCTACTTAATTCAAGCTCTAAAGAAGTATTGTATTTTAATAATGTAATAAAAAAAATAATTAATGGAAAAATTTAAAGCCCACATATTAATTGTAGATGATGATGACAGAATTAGAGAATTGGTTAAACAATACCTTAATGAAAATGATTATCTTGTAACAACTGCAAATAGTGCAGAAGATGCGAAAGAGAAAGTAAATATTATAAAATTTGATATAATTATTCTTGACATTATGATGCCTGGACAAAGTGGTTTAGATTTTACTAATGAAAATAAAAAAAAAATTAACACTCCAATTATTTTGCTTACTGCCAAAGGTGAGTCAAGCGACAGAATTGAGGGTTTAGAAATTGGTGCTGATGATTATTTGGCAAAACCCTTTGAACCTAAAGAATTAGTTTTAAGAATTAAAAACATATTAGACAAGACTAAAGTTAAGAGCCAAAAAAGAGTAGTAAATTTTAGCAATATAAATATCGACCTAAATAAATCATTAATTATTAAAAATAATCGAGAATTTAAAATTAACAATACAGAAAAAATAATACTTGAAAAAATGATAAATTCACCTGGAGAAACATTTACTAGAGAAGAAATAGGAAAACTAATTAATTTAGATAAAGAACGATCTATAGATGTAATTATAACTAGATTAAGAAAAAAAATTGAAGTTGATCCAAAAAATCCAAAATTTTTACAAACTATAAGAGGTACTGGCTATGTTTTATGGATTGAATAAATTTATTAAAAAACTTCTACCAAAACAATTATTCTACAGAGCCCTACTGATCGTTGCAATACCTATAATTATTTTGCAACTTACTATTTCTATCGTTTTTTTTGATAGTCTATGGATTAAAACAAACAAGGGTATGACGCGAGCATTGATAGGGGAAATTAAAACCTTTATCAATGCGTATGAAAAAGAAGAATATAATAAAGATTCATTAATTATTCTTTTTCAAGAACATTTAGATTTCAATGTAAAATTTGAACCTTATAAAATTTTACCTAAAGAAGATCTGGAAAGATGGTTCAGCCCAATAGATAGAAATCTCAGAAGAGAATTAAAATCTAAAATTTCAAATTATTGGTTTGATACAACTTCGTATAAAAATTTAATAGATTTAAAAATTAAATATGGTGATGGATATTTTCAGTTTTATATTCCAAAGGAAAGAGTCACAAGTAGCTCTGCAAGGTTGTTTGCTTTTTGGATTACTTTACCTGCGTTCTTGTTAATTACAATTGCAATTATTTTTTTAAAAAATCAAACCCGTCCAATAATTAATTTAGCTAGAGCCTCAGAAAAGTTTGGTAGAGGTGAAGATATTGAAGAATTCAGACCTTCTGGAGCCTTAGAGATCAGGCAAGCTGGATTTGAATTTGAAAAAATGAGAAAAAGAATAATACGGCACTTAAATCAAAGATCTGAAATGCTATCTGGTATAAGTCATGACTTGAGAACACCTCTAACAAGAATAAAACTACAATTATCATTTATTAAAGATAAAGAAATTTCAAAAAAATTATCTGATGATGTTGGAGAAATGGAAAAAATGCTTAATGAATATTTGCAATTTTCAAGTTCACGTTCTACAGAAACAACGGAAACGTTTGATATTTCTGAACTTTTAGAAACAACTATAATGAAATATGAGAAAAAAGAAATTACCACCGATATTTCTAAAAAAGTTTTTTTAGATGGAAGAAAAAATTTAATACAAAGATGTTTTGGTAATTTAATAGACAACGCAATCAAATATAGTAAAAATGTTTACATTTCATTAAGAAAATTAAACAACAATATATTAATAACAATTGATGACGATGGACCTGGAATTCCTGAGAATGAGAGAGAAAATGTTTTTAAACCATTTTACAAAATAGATAAAAGCAGAGGTGATTCTAGGTCAAGTGTTGGGCTTGGGTTATCAATAGCATCTGATACAGTAAAATCTCATGGTGGAAATATTAAATTAGAAACTTCACCTGCTAATGGACTTAGAGTTAAGGTTATTTTGCCTTTTTAGCTTTTTTCTTTTTGTTTAACTTTTCAATTTTTTGTTCAAGTTTTTCAATACGTTTAATAATTATTTCCGTTTCTTCTTTACTCGTTAATTTCATTTTAAAAACGATTTCATCTCTTTTTGATCTTAAAATATTGACTATTTCTGAACTTAGATCTTTATATGACACAAGACCTTGTTCAAATAATTTCGCGAGTTTATCAATTATAAAT
This sequence comes from uncultured Pelagibacteraceae bacterium, assembly GCA_902608305.1. GTDB lineage: Bacteria > Pseudomonadota > Alphaproteobacteria > Pelagibacterales > Pelagibacteraceae > Pelagibacter. The sequence continues at coordinate 26,149 of CACLNK010000003.1, forward strand.
TTAGATTTTGACATATATTCAAATTTTAAAATAATATACTCTAAAATTATAAATTTAATATGTTTATTAATAATTTTGACCCAGTGGCAATTCAAATTTTTTCTTTAGAAATAAGATGGTATTCTTTAGCTTATATCTTTGGAATTTTGATAGGATGGCTCTACTGCAAAAAAATACTAATTAAAGATAAAAATATATCAAAATTATTTGACGATTTAATTTCATATTTAATAATTGGAGTAATATTAGGTGGAAGATTAGGTTATGTCATATTTTACAATCTAGAATATTTTTCAAACAATCCAATTGAAATTCTAATGATTTGGCATGGTGGTATGTCATTCCATGGTGGCTTACTTGGTGTTTTAGCGGCAACTATTATTTATGCAAATAAACACAATGTAAATAAATTCATATTTTTGGATTTAATTGCCGGATCTGCCCCTATAGGTATTTTTTTAGGAAGAATTGCAAATTTTGTTAATTCCGAACTTTATGGCAGAGAGACCAACATTTTGTGGTCCGTAATATTTACTAGAATAGACAACATTGCACGACATCCTTCGCAAATATATGAGGCACTTTTGGAAGGTGTAATTTTATTTTTTATAATGTTTTTTTTCATAAAAAAAAACTATTTACTAAAACCTGGTCTAATCTCATCTTTATTTTTGATATTTTATTCATTATTTAGATTTTTAGTTGAATTCTTCAGAGTTCCGGATGAGCAAATTGGTTTTATCTACTTAAATTTAACAATCGGACAAATTATAAGTTTAATTTTTCTTTCTTTTGGATTTTATTTATTTTTTATAAAAAAAAATGAAAATTAGTAATAATAAACATATTTCTTTTGACAAATTTGTAGATATAGCGCTTTACCATAAAAAGACTGGCTATTACATGAAAAAAAATCCATTTGGAAAAGATGGAGATTTTATTACTGCTCCAAATATTTCTATTTTATTTTCTGAAATGCTTGCAATATGGTGTATTGCTTTTTGGGAGCATCTCGGTTTCCCAAAAAGAATTAATATAATTGAATTAGGAGCTGGTAATGGGGAAATGATGTATCAAATGATTAAAGTTTTTGAAAGATTCAATAAATTTAGAGAATCTAGCAATTATTTTATTTTAGAAAAAAGTCAATTTTTAAAAAAAATTCAAAAAAAAAAACTAAATTTTCATAAAATTACTTGGCTAAATTCTATAAATAAACTGAAAAATGGACCAAATATATTTTTAGCAAATGAGTTTTTTGATTCATTGCCTGTAAAACAATTTATAAAAAAAAATAATAAATGGTATGAAAAAAGTATTAAAAAAAACAATATCAATAAATTCGAATTTGTTAATGTAATAACTAATATAAAAAATTTAGAAAAAAAAATTAAAATAAATTTAAGTAAGAATCAAAAAATTATAGAATTTTCACCATTGACATATGATTATCTAAATATAATTTCCGAAAAAATAAATACTTTCCAGGGTGGTTTATTAATTGTTGATTATGGATATTCAAAAAAAAAAATGAGGGATAGCTTACAGTCTATATATAAACACAATTTTAATAATGTTTTAGATAATTTTAGTAAGTCGGATATTACTTACAATCTTAATTTTTTTTTATTAAAAAAAATTGTAAAAAAACTAAATCTTAAAGTTGCCGGTCTTACTAGCCAAAGAAATTTTTTAACAAAATTAGGGATTCTAGATCGGGCTGAAATATTGGCTAAAAACTTACAGTTTTCAAAAAAAGCTGATATTTACTATAGAATAAAAAGATTAATTGATAAAAATTTTATGGGTGAATTATTTAAAGTCATGTTTGTGACAGGAAAAAATATTAAATTTAAATTAGGATTTTAAACTCTGATTAGTTCAAAAAAACTTAATAAATTTAAAAATATAAAACATGGTTTCTTTAATCGAAGTGGTGGAGAATCTTCTGGAATATACAAAAGTTTAAATTGTGGGATCGGTTCATTAGATAACAAAAAAAATGTACTAAAAAATTTAAAAATAGTTTGTAAAAAAATTGGTTGCTCACCGAAAAAATTAGTGCTTTTAAATCAGGTACATAGTAATAAATTTAGTTTAATTGATAAAAAATATAAATTTAACAAAAAAAAGTTAAAAGGGGATGCTTTAATAACTAGTATTAATAATGTTGCTATTGGAGTCTTAACAGCTGATTGTGTGCCAATATTAATTTATGACCAAAAACTAAAAATTATCTCAGTAATACATGCTGGATGGAAAAGCACATATAAAGATATAGTTAAAAAAGTTGTAAAATTTTTTTTGAAAAATGGAAGCAAAACTAAAGATCTTTATGCTGTTGTTGGCCCCTCCATTACAGAAAAAAACTATGAAGTGCAAAAAGATTTTAAAGATAAATTCTTAAAAAAAGATAAAAAAAGTAAAAATTTTTTTAAAATAAAAAAAAATAAAACATATTTTGGCCTTAATAAATATGTTTATAATCAATTAAAAAAAAGTGGTATAAAAAACTTAGAAATAATTAATAAAGATACCTTTGATCAAAAAAATAATTTCTTCAGCTCGAGAAGAGCCATTCGAAATAAAGAGAATGATTATGGTAGAAATATTTCAATAATTATGATTAAATAGGGTTCTCATAAAATGAAACTTCTAACAGGAAACAGTAATAAAAATTTAAGTAAAAAAATTTCTAAATACTTAAAATCCAAATTAATTAATTCAAGTATTAGGAAATTTGCCGACGGTGAAATTTATATAGAAATAAACGAAAATATAAGAGGCAATAGTATATTTATTATTCAATCAATATCTTCTCCAGCTAATGACAATCTTATGGAATTATTGCTATGCATAGATGCATTAAAAAGATCTTCAGCAAAAAATATCACTGCTGTCATCCCCTATTTTGGCTATTCAAGACAAGATAGAAAAGTTGTCCCAAGAACTTCTATTTCGGCCAAATTAGTTTCGAACTTAATAACAAAAGCTGGAGCCGATAGAGTTGTAACTGTAGATTTGCACGCTGGACAAATTCAAGGTTTCTTTGATATTCCAGTTGATAACTTATTTGCTACACCAATTTTTGCTAGACACATTAAAAAAAATTTAAAAAGGAGTAATTTTATTTGCGTTGCACCTGATGTTGGAGGAACAGAAAGAGCAAGAGCACTAGGAAAAATTTTAGACTGTGGAATAGCAATAGTTGACAAAAGAAGACCTGCCCCTGGTAAATCTCAAGTAATGAATGTTGTTGGATACGTTAAAAATAAAACATGTATAATTGTTGATGATATTATTGATTCGGGTGGAACAATAATTAATTCGGCAAAAGCTTTAATGGAAAAAGGTGCTAAAGAAGTTCACGTCTATGTCACCCATGGAGTGTTAAGTGGAGAAGCTATTAAAAAAATTGGTGAATCAGAAATTAAAAAATTAATTGTGACGGACACTATTGACAACCAAGATAAAATAAAAAAAGCTTCTAATATTGAAATTTTAACAATATCAAACTTAATGGGTGAAGCAATAAAGCGTATTTCTAACTCAACTTCAGTTTCTGATTTATTTAAATAATTTACTTGAGTTATTAAAAACATGTGTTACAAAGCTTTGTTTTTATGAATTCAATTGATGCTACTAATAGAGCTACTAATACCAAAGGTGAGCTTAATTCTTTAAGAGTTAATGGAAATGTTCCTGCTATTATTTATGGTGGGACTGAAAAAAATCAAAAAATATCACTAAACAAAAAAATAGTAAAAATTCTTATTGAAAAAGAAAATTTTTTATCAAATATAATTGAACTTAGTATAGATGGTAAATCTGAAAGTGTATTGCCAAGAGAAATTACATACGATGTTCTTACGGATGAGCCAACTCATATTGATTTTTTAAGGATAGTAAAAGGTGGCAAAATTATTTTGGAAATACCTGTAAAATTTATCAATCATGACAAATCTCCTGGTTTAAAAAGAGGCGGTGTATTAAATATTGTAAGAAGAAGAGTCGAGTTGAAATGCCCAACAGAAAATATTCCTAATGAATTAGTTGTGGATTTAGAAAATAAAGATATTGGTGAAAGTTTTAAAATTTCATCAATTAAATTACCAGATGGTGTAACGCCAACTATCCAGGGTAGAGATTTTGTTGTAGCAACTCTTGCAGCTCCAACAATAATTAAAGAACCTGAAAAACCTGCAGAAGAAACTGTTGAGGGTGCAGAAGGTGCAGAAGGTGCTGAGGGTGAAGTTAAAGCTGCAGAAGGAGAAGAAGGAGAAGTTAAAACAGCTGAAGGTGATAAAAAAGAAGATAATAAAAAAGTAGGTGATAAAAAAGTAAGTGATAAAAAAGAAGATAAAAAACCTCCCACAGAAAAAAAATAAAATTATAGAGAGGATGTCTTCAAACTTCGATCAAAAAAAATATGCTTCTATTTGTAGGTTTAGGTAATCCAAGTCCAAACAACGAAAATAATAGACACAATATAGGTTTTAAAATAATTGATGCAATCAATAAAAAATTTAGCCTGTCTAAGCAAAAACCAAAATTTAAAGGATTATTAACTACTGGAACAATTAGAGATAAAAAAGTTTATGCCATAAAACCATTAACATTCATGAATAACTCGGGAGTTTGTATAAGAGAATTAATTGAATATTTTAAAATCGATGCAGAAGATATAATCGTTTTTCATGATGATGTGGATATTAATTTTGGCAAAATTAAAGCTAAATTTGGTGGCTCTAGCGCAGGACATAACGGTATAGAATCGCTAGATAAATTTATTGGCAAGGATTATTCAAGAGTAAGAATTGGAATAGGAAAACCAAATACAAAATCTAAGACTATAGATCTCGTATTAAAAAATTTTGACGTAGAAGAACAACAAAAATTAGAAACTATAACAAATAACATAATTAATTCTTTAACAATTTTAATAGATAAAAAATTAGAATTGTTTTCCAGTACTGTAAATAATAAATAAATGAGTTTCCGTTGCGGAATCGTAGGTTTGCCAAATGTTGGAAAATCCACTTTGTTCAATGCTTTAACAAACTCTAGCAAAGCACAAGCAGAAAATTTTCCTTTCTGTACCATTAGTCCTAATATAGGAGTTGTTCCAGTCCCTGATAAAAGAATAGATCAATTAGTTAAAATATCATCTTCTAAAAAAAAAATAAATACAACTATATCTTTTGTTGATATTGCAGGTTTGGTAAAAGGTGCTTCAAAGGGAGAGGGCTTAGGAAACAAATTTCTATCCCACATAAGAGAAGTTGACGCAATTATTCACATGATTAGATGTTTTGACTCCGATGATATACAAAATGTAAACCCAGATGTTGACCCTGTAAGAGATTTAGAAATTATTGAAACCGAAATGATGCTTGCGGATTTAGAATCTATTCAAAAAAGATTAGAAAAAAGGAAAAAAAAAAGTTTAGAAGATAATCAAGAAGAAATACTTAAAGCAGCTTTAAATTGCATAAATAAAAATGAAAACATAGATGGTCTTCATGCTAAATTTGAAAAAAAACTACTAAGCCAAATTGGCCTATTATCCGTGAAACCAAAAATTTTTGTATGTAATGTTGATGAACAAAGTATATTAAATGGTAACCAATATACTGAAAAATTTATTAAAAAATTTGGGGAGCTTAATACTATAATTATTTCTGCTGATATTGAAAATCAAATTAATCAACTAAATAATGAAGAAAAAATTAATTATATGAAAATGATAAATTTGAAAGCAACAGGGTTAGATATGCTTATTAATAAAGGTTATAATATTTTAGAATTAGACACTTTCTTTACATCTGGACCAGAAGAATCAAGAGCTTGGACCATACCAAAAAATTGTACAGCTTCAAAGGCTGCAGGTATTATTCATTCTGATTTTGAAAAAGGTTTTATCAGATCAGAAACAGTATCTTTTAAAGATTTTATAAATAATCAAGGATGGGTTAATTCAAAAACTAATGGAAAAATGAGATTAGAAGGAAAAGACTATATAGTTAAAGATGGCGACATATTAAACTTTAGATTCAATACGTGACCATATTTTTTTCATACTGAAATAAGCTAAAATTGTTAAAATAATCAAATATAATATTGCTTTAAAACCAATTCTATGTCTTGCCTCAAGATGAGGTTCTGCAGCCCATGCAAGAAAAGTTGTTACATCTTTTGCCATTTGCTCTTCGGTTGCTTTTGTTCCATCAGTATATTCTACTAAACCTTCAGATAGGGGATTTGGCATCATTATTTTATTTCCTATCATATAGGTATTGTAATAAACGCCATCATCTATAGTTACATCGCTAGGAGGATCATCATAACCAACCAAAACGGAATAAATATAATCAGCTCCTCCACTTCTGGCTTTAACTAATACAGACATATCAGGAGGATAAGCTCCACCATTTAATGCTTTGGCCTCTTCAATATTTTGATAAGGTTTAACAAATTTGTCTGAAAGTTTTGCTGATCTAGTAAACATTTCTCCATCACTATTAGGTCCATCTCTTAACTCGAAATTTGACGCAATTGCTTTGGCTTGGTCTTCTGAGAATTCGGGTCCACCTTTTTCTGCCAAATTTCTATAACTTAGAAGTTTCATCGAATGGCAAGAAGCACAAACTTCTGTGTAAACTTGATATCCTCTTTGCAATGAAGCTCTATCAAATTTACCAAATAAACCTTTAAAACTCCAATCAACTTTTAACAATTCTTTATTATTTTCTCCGGCTTCAATTTTTTGGTTACTAAAAGTGAATAAAATAAACAAGATGAAGATTGTTTTAAAAAAAAATTTCATAATTTTATTTATTCAGTACTCATTTTATTATTGTTCACTACTTCATGAGACTCGTTTAATACAGGTTCCGAAATACTTAATGGCAACGGTATTGTTTTTTCTTTAAAGCCTAGAACAGGAAGTATCACTAAAAAATGTATAAAATAATAAGCAGTAGCTATTCTTGCTATTAATAAATATATACCTTCTGGTGGCAATGCTCCCATGTAACCTAAAACAAGAACATCTAATACAAGTATCCAATAAAACTGTTTATATAAAGGTCTAAAAACTGCCGATCTAATTTTAGAAGTATCCAGCCAAGGCAAAATAACTAAAACAAAAATTGAAGCAAACATTGCAACAACACCTAAAAGCTTATCAGGTATTGATCGTAGGATTGCATAAAAAGGTAATAAATACCATTCAGGAACAATATGAGTTGGGGTAACAAGTGGATTTGCTTCTATATAATTATCTGGGTGGCCTAATAAATTGGGAGAATAAAAAACAAAAAAAGCAAACAAAGTTAAAAAAACTAATAAAGCAAACAAATCTTTAATTACTATATAGGGATGAAAAGGAACTGTATCTTTGGATGGTTTTTTAACATCAATACCTACTGGGTTATTATTTCCTGGAATATGTAAAGCCCAAATATGTAAAATTACTAAACCTAAAATTAGAAATGGAAAAAGAAAATGTAATGCATAAAACCTCGTTAATGTTGGGCTGTCTACAGCAAATCCTCCCCATAACCAATTAGTAATGCTCTCCCCTATTAAAGGCACAGCGCTAAACAAGTTAGTAATTACCGTTGCTGCCCAAAAACTCATTTGACCCCAAGGTAAAACATAGCCCATAAATGCTGTCATCATCATTAAAAAATATATCATCATTCCTAAAATCCATATAACTTCTCTTGGTGACTTATGAGATCCATAATATAAAGATCTAAATATATGAATATAAACTGCTAAGAAAAACATCGAAGAACCATTTGCATGAATATACCTTATTAACCATCCATAATTTACATCTCTCATTATATGTTCAACACTTTCAAAAGCTAGATCAGCTTGAGCCACATAATGCATTGCCAATACAATTCCTGTAACAATTTGAGCAATTAAGCAAAAAGTTAATATTCCACCAAATGTCCACCAATAGTTTAAATTTTTGGGAGTTGGATACTCTCTTAAATGTTCACTAAGAGATAATAAAGGTAAACGATCATTAAACCACTTGCCAAGCTTTGTTGATGGAACATAGTTATGATCGCTCATTCAATGATTATCCAATCTTGATTGTATTGCTATTAACAAATTCATATTTTGGTATTTCCATATTCACTGGAGCTGGTCCTTTTCTAATTCTTCCAGATGTATCATAATGAGAACCATGACATGGACAAAACCATCCATTATAATCGCCCTTGTCTCCTAAAGGCACACATCCAAGATGAGTACAAATTCCAAGCATCACTAACCACTCAGGATTTTTTGCTCTGTCTTCATCTTTCTCAGGATGTTTTAATTCGTCTAACTTGACAGCTCTAGCTTCTGCTATTTCTTCTTCGGTTCGTCTCTTTATAAAAACTGGTTTTCCTCTCCATAAAACTGTTATAGATTTTCCAGGTTCGACTGAACTAATATCAACCTCTGTACTTGCAAGAGCCTTTACTGAAGCATCTGGATTCATCTGGTCTATTAATGGCCAAACGGCTGCTCCAACTCCAACTGCACCAATAGTGTATGAAGCCGTGAATAAAAAATCTCTTCTTTTTGGTTTTTTCGGGTCTGACATGTTTAAAAATTATCTTTATTCTTATCTAATATATGATTTCATATAGGAAAAAAGATTTTTTTCTATAACAACAATGACACACAAAAAAATGAATTTAGGCCCAAAAATAGCACTTTATGAACCTGACATACCTCAAAATACAGCCGCGATTATTCGTACCTGTTCTTGTTTGGGTGCCATGATTGAAATCATTGAGCCGTGTGGGTTTATGTTTAATGATAAACGTTTCAAAAGAGTTGCGATGGATTATTTAGATGAAAAAATGATCAAATTTTACCCAAATGAAAAAGAATTTTTTAAATTTAAAAAAAAAGAAAACGAAAGAATAATATTAATGACCACAAAAGCTTCTGTTTCATACTCTTCTTTTAATTTTAAAATTAATGATACAATTTTATTTGGCAGAGAAAGTGCTGGTGTGCCAGAAAAAATTCATAAATTAGTTGATAATAGACTGAAAATACCTTTGAAATTTAAAAAAAGATCTTTAAATATAGCATCTTCTGTTGCAATAGTTCTGGCTGAAAGTATGAGGCAAAATAAAATTATTTAAAATAAACATAAGAATATGAAAATAAAAAAAAAACAAAAATTAGCTAAAGAATGGTTTATTAAATTACAAAATATAATTTGCAATAACGTTGAACAATTAGAAAAAGAATATGGTTCTAATAAAAAATTTAAAAAGAAAAAATGGAAACATGGTGAGTTAAGAATAATTAAGGGTGAAGTAATTGAAAAAGGAGGTGTTGCTTTTTCAAATGTGATAGGAAAATTTCCAAAAGAATTTGCAAAAAAAATTCCTGGAACAAAAAATAATACTAACTTTTGGTCTTCTGGTGTGTCCGTAGTGTTTCATCCAAAAAATCCTAAAATCCCCGCTATGCACTTTAATACTAGATTCATTTGTACACAAAAAAATTGGTTTGGAGGTGGCATGGATGTAACACCTTGCTTGGTTGATAATAAGGAAAAAAAATATTTTCATAACGAATTAAAAAAAACATGTAATTTTCACGATAAAAAATACTATGCTAAATATAAAAAATGGTGTGAAGAATATTTTTATCTACCACATAGAGAAGAACCAAGAGGTATAGGTGGTATCTTTTTTGATTATAAAATGGACAATTGGGAAAAAGATTTTTCTTTTGTAAAAGATGTGGGTATTACTTTTGCTTATTTAGCTAAAAAAATTATGGAAAAAAAAATGTTTTTAAAATGGACACAAAAAGAAAAAGAAATTCAATTAGTAAAAAGAGGCAGATATGTTGAGTTTAATTTATTGTACGATCGTGGAACAAAATTCGGATTAAACAGTGGTGGCAATCCTGACGCAATATTAATGTCTATGCCTCCAAATGCAAAGTGGAAATAAAATGGAAAAAGAACCAATAACAATTAATGGTCTTGAAAAATTAAAAGAAGAATTAATTTTTTTAAAAGAAAAAAAAAGACCTGAGATTGTTGCTGCTATAGCAGAAGCTAGATCTCATGGAGATTTAAAAGAAAATGCAGAGTATCATGCGGCTAAAGAACAACAATCTCACAGTGAAGGAAGAATTGAAGAAATAAATGATATAATCGCAAGAGCTAACGTGATTGACATAACAAAATACACAAACGATGGTAAAGTTATTTTTGGATCAACTGTTTATTTAGAGAATTTAGATACCAATGAAAAATTAGAATACAAAATTGTAGGTAAAGATGAAGCAAATCTTAAAAAAAAACTTATCTATTTTAAATCACCAATAGGAAAAGGTTTAATTGGAAAAAATAAAAGTGATCTTGTAGAAATAAATACACCATCAGGAGTTAAAAATTTTGCAATAAAAGATGTAAAATACCTTTAATTTTTAAAAATTTGCTCAATTTCATTATCTAAAACAGTAAAATCATTTTTTATCCACTGTTCTTCGATTTTTTTTAATTTTAAACCCAATTGTTTTCCTTCTGGAATATTATATTTTTCCATTAAATTTAGAGCTTTAACTGGAAAAACTGGAACTTCTTTATCTTTAAAATATTCCAACAGGGCAATTAATTTTTTATTAATTTTTTTTGATTTAAAAATTTCAAAATAAATTAAATCAAAAAGAGCTTGTTTTCCATTATAATAAAAAATTCTCCAAAGGTTACTTTTTGAAAAAAAATTTTTATTAATCTCTTTATTGTAAAATTTATTTAAAAATAAAATTCTTTTTTTATCAATACTAGAAATATTGTATTTAAATAAAAAATATTCTACATTGTCAGTATTATCTATCAACATTAATGATATCAAAAATACAAAATCTACTTTCTTTATATTTGTTTCTGCAAATTTATTTAAATTTTTAAAAATTTCTAGATTTTTAAATTGAGGAAAAATTAAATTAATAAGCTCTAAACAAAATGGATCTTTAAATAATTTTAAAAAACTAGGTGAAATAATTATTTTTTTGAATTCATCTAATAATCTTTCAGAAGAAATATTTGATATTCCATTTAAATTTTGCTTAATTATTTTTCTTATTTTTTCGTTATGATCTGTTTTGCTATAATTAAGAAAAAATCTTATATATCTTAAGATTCTAAGATAGTCCTCTTTAATTCTTTTGTCTGCATCACCAATAAATTTAATTTTACCTATTTCAAGATCTTTCTTCCCATCAAATGGGTCATACAAATTTCCATGAATATCTGAAAAAATAGCATTGATTGTAAAATCTCTTCTTGATGCATCTTCTTGCCAATCTGTTGTAAATGCTACTTTTGCATGTCTTCCATCAGTAATTAAATCTTTTCTTAATGAAGTAATTTCAAATTTATAACTATCTATAACAGCGATAATCGTTCCATGACTAATGCCAATTTCAAAAAATTTAATATTATTTTTTTTTAATGCTTTAGAACATTCTAAAGGTTTTAAATTAACAGCAAAATCAATATCATCTACTATCTCATTATTTAAAATTTTTCTTACACATCCTCCTACATATCTAATTTCGCTATCTTCGGAGTAGTTTTCTATTGCTAAAAATAATTTTTTAATTTCTTTTTTTTTTTTTAATTCTTTAAATGAAGATGATTTGTCATCTAAACGCTTTGAAAAAGAAAAAAATTTATTTATTAAATCAATCATATATGGCTGGGGTGCTAGGATTCGAACCTAGGATGGCGGTACCAAAAACCGCTGCCTTACCGCTTGGCTACACCCCAAAATTAAATTCATATAGCACAAAAAAAATGAATTATATAGTTTTTGATACAATGAACAAATAGTTCCTATATTTCTTCATAAAAATTTTGGCAGCATTATTTGCTGTTCTTTTGGTTTTAAAATAAGCAACTATTGCTGAACCAGTTCCCGTCATTCTTGCAAAAATTACACCGGGCAAATCTAATAAAAAAAACTTTAAATTTTTAACTGACAAATATTTTTTAAATACAATATCCTCTAAGTCATTAACTGATCTGGCCAAATTATTAATCTTAAAAAAAAGCTGACTTTTAGAAGCATATGTGGGTTTTGAGTAATTCTTTACTTTTAAATAAATAGATCTTGTGGAATAACTAATATTTGGCTTAGCAACTAAAACGTGAAGATTAGTTTTGTAATTTATTCTTTCTATTTTTCCATTATTAAACAAAATTGAATTTTTTTTCTCCAATCCTAAAGCTACATCGGAACCAATTAAATTAGCTATTTTTGTAACTTTTGCATTGGAAATATTAATAATTTTTTTTTTTATAAAGTATCTCAATATACTTGCTGCATTCATAGATCCGCCACCCATCCCTGATTTCTGTGGAATATTTTTTTTAATTTTTATTTCAAATTTTTGATTAGATAGTAAATTTTTTTTATCCAAAATTGATAAAAGTTTGGTAATGGTATTTTGATTATTTATCCCTTTTGCAAATTTACCATAAAATAAAACTTTATGACTTTGGATGCTAGATTTTCTTACTAAAATATCATCAGATAATTTTAAAAATGTAACTAAGCTTTCGATATTATGATAATTATTTTTTAACTTTTTAATAACATGAAGAGAAAGATTAATTTTCGCTTGGGAATTAATTTTATCATACTTCATAAATTAAAAAATATTTTATATTCCCTGTAATAGTTTAAAATAAATTTTTTCTTTCATTTCGTTTTCGGCATCTTCAAAATTTAAAACATTCTTCCAAAAATAAGTTGCTTCTATTTGTCTGCCTAACTTCCAAAGAATATCTCCATAATGATCATTCACGATTGGGTCATTTGGCATTAATTCGACAGCTCTTTTTAATATCTTTTCAGCTTCACTAAAATTTCCTACCAAATAATATCCCCAACCAATAGAGTCGATTATATAAGGATCGTTATTTTTTTTTTGGTAAGCTTTCTCAAGCATTTGAATGGCTTTATCAATTTGATAATTTCTTTCAAGCCATGAGTAAGCAAGATAATTCATTACATAAGGATCATCTAAATTAATTTCTAAAGATTTTAATAAATCTTCATCCGATTTTTTTGCATTACCTAGTCTTTCATAGCTTCCTCCACGACGATACAAAACTTCTGCATAAGTAAGAGACTCGGGGTCTAATTTTGATAAAACATTAGAATAATATTTTATCGAAATATTATATTTTTTAAAACCTTTGGCAATATTACCCATATCAAATATCATTCTTAAAGAAGGAGAGTGAATTGCATTAAATTTAGAATTTAAATAATCAAATGATTTTTCCTTGTCATGTTTTTTTTTAATTATTCGTGCCTTTCTTTTTATTTTATACCAATAATAAATTTCATTTTCTTTATTAAAATCATCAAGAATTTTTTCAGCTTTTCTAAAATTTTTACTTATAAAATAATTTTCAACAAGCAAAGTTAAATTAAATTTAAATTTTGGATTTAGATAATTAGATATATTTAAATAAAAATTTGATTTTCCCAAATTCCCCTCGGCTGAATATAAATTTGCAATTAAAAAAAAGAATTCACTAATAATGTCATTTGAATTTTTGCAAGAAAAAATATTTTCAAAATTTCCAAATTTTTTATCATCTATCCATTTTTTTGACTGAGCAGCTAGTAAGCTACTATTTAGAGGATCGATAATTTTGGCAACAGTTTGCGCTTCTGTATTTTTTTTTTTATTCAATAAAAAATTAATATAAAAAAATAAATATCTTTCATAATCACCTTCGCTAGAATTTATAATTTTATTAAAAAAAAATTTAGTATTTGCGTCTCCCAAATAGCAATTTTGAAAAGCTGTATTTATTATAGTCAATTTTCCAAAATTCTCTTTAGTGTTAGCATTGATTTTATTGTTATTAAAAACATAAATATAATCTTCAAGTACACTTGAGATAATATATTCAAAAGTTCCTTCGCTTTTATGAAATTTAAGATTATTAATGTAAAAAAGGCTTTTTTTGTATTTTTTTTTTTTTAGACTATCTATTAAAAGTAATAAATCAGCTTCAAAAAAATTGGTAAAATTTTTATTTTGTACCGTTTTAATTTCTTTAACAGCTTTTGAAACTTTTCCATTTAAAACTAGTGAAAATAAATATTTTTTTAAATATAATTCATGTGATTCTTTTAAAAATTTTGAGGATTTAAAAAATTTTAAAGAATCATTGTTTTGATTGTTATTTAAAGAAACTAGAGCTGAAAAATAATTAGATACATTTTTTTCATTAAAGTTTTTTGGATCTAAATTTTTTGAGTACAAAATATTATGATAAAAAATAATTATACAAATGAAGACAATTCTAAAAAATTTAGTTAACATAATTGTATTCTATGATTAAAAAACAAATAAATCAAAATGACATTTTAAATTTTGAATTATTAAATATATTGGATTATAGTTATATATTTAATAATGAACCGATTAAAAGAATTAAAACTAAACCTACATTAGAAAATTCTTTATCTAAATTAGAAAATCTCAAAAGCAAAATTGAAGCAATCCGAGACTGTAATTTAAAGAAAAATGCATCAAAAATTGTTTTTGGTGATGGAAACATCCACAGTCCAATAATGATTGTTGGTGAAGGTCCTGGACAAAAAGAGGACGAATTGGGAAAACCTTTCGTGGGAGATGCGGGTACTTTACTAAACAAAATGCTTAAAGCTATAAAAATAGAACGAGAAAAAATATATATTACTAACGTGGTAAATTATCGACCACCTAATAATAGAAAACCGGAAAAATCAGAGATCAATAGATATTCAGAGTATCTTAAGGAACACATTTCAATTATTGACCCTCAAATTCTAATACTTATGGGAAGCACTGCAATGGAAGCACTATTCGGTGGAAATAAAAGAATATCTAAAGAAAGAGGTCAGTGGAAAGAAATAATAATTAAACAAAAAACCTATAAATCTATAATCACATTTCATCCAGCCTATCTTTTGAGACAACCTGATCAAAAAAAGTTTTCGTGGGAAGATCTTAAAATTATTCATAAAAAAATAGATGAATTAAATATAGAAATTTAATTGTATGAAAAAAATTATAGCAGGAGTTGATGAGGTGGGTAGAGGAAGCCTTGTTGGACCAGTATATGCTGCTGCTGTAATTTTAAATAAAAAAATTAATACTAAATTATTAAAAGATTCAAAATTATTATCTAAACAAAATAGAGAAAAACTGAATATTTATATTAAAAAAAATTCTAGCTGGTCAATTGGAAAAGCTTCGGTAAAAGAAATAGAAAAATTTAACATATTAAACGCAAGTTTATTGGCCATGAAAAGAGCAATCAAAAAACTTGATAAAAAACCTAACCTTGTAATTATTGATGGGAATAAAACTCCAGAAATAAAAAATTATAATTTAAAATCTATAATTAAAGGTGACCAAAAAATCCCCTCTGTTTCAGCTGCATCAATAATAGCAAAGGTTTCTAGAGATAAATTTATTAAAAAATTATCAAAAAAATTTAAAAATTATGGTTGGGAAACCAATTGTGGTTATGGAACTAAAAAACATTTATCGGCCTTAAAGAAATTTGGAGCAACCCATCATCATCGAAGGACATTTGCTCATACACACAAGATCTAGTTATCTAAAAAAAATCTAACACAAATCGAATCCAGAAAATTCAATCACAGGTTGACCGTGGAATCTCTTTGGAGTCTAATTGTTTTTTAAAAATGGAAAACAATTTCATAAATAAAATTATAAACGGAGACAGCCTTAAAGAATTAAAAAAAATTCCAAATGAAAGCTTTGATTTAATTTTTGCAGACCCTCCATATAATCTTCAATTAAAAAATAAATTAATTAGACCAGATAGATCTAGAGTTAGTGCCGTTAACGATAAATGGGATCAATTTAAAAGTTTCAAAAAATATGATGAATTTTCAATTGCTTGGTTAAAAGAATGTAAAAGAATTTTAAAAAAGGATGGCGCTATATGGGTAATTGGAAGCTATCATAACATTTTTAGATTAGGAACAACTATACAAGATTTAGGTTTTTGGATTTTAAATGATGTAATTTGGAATAAAAATAATCCTATGCCAAATTTCAGAGGTACAAGATTTACTAACGCACATGAAACATTAATTTGGGCATCTAAAGATCAAAAATCTAGATATACTTTTAATTATCAATCATTAAAATGTTTAAATGATGATCTTCAAATGAGATCTAATTGGAATCTTCCTATTTGTAACGGAAGTGAAAGATTAAAGAGAAAAGGAAAAAAAGTTCATTCTACTCAAAAACCAGAGTCTTTATTACATAGAGTATTATTAGCATCTTCAAATAAAGGTGACATGATCTTAGATCCTTTTCTTGGATCTGGAACAACCGCAACAGTTGCTAAAAAACTAGGAAGAAATTATTACGGTATTGAAAAAGAGAAAAATTATTTTAAAGCAGCAGAAGAAAGATTAAAAAATACGAAACCTATAGATGATGATTATTTAGACACATTAAAAAATAATAGATTAAAACCAAGAATACCTTTTGGTTCTTTGGTTGAATTAGGAATAATAAAACCTGGCAGCACTATTTTTGATAATAAAAAGAAAGTTAGAGCAAAAATTATGGCCGATGGTAGTATTAAACATGCACAAACAGAAGGCTCAATTCATAAAGTTGCAGCAACAATTCTAGGTGCTGAAAGTTGCAATGGATGGACTTATTGGCATTATAATTTAGATGGTGCGGTAGTACCTATTGATCATTTGAGACAAAGGTTAATCTCTAATAGTTAATTTTTATAAACTTTTCCTAAATAATTTTCTAAAAACTTTTTATTTTTTACTAATCTTTTCAAAAAAATATTTCTAAAAAATACAGTTAAAGGGTTAGATAAATGGAAAGCAAATTGATTTAATTTTGATCTATTATTAACCATCTTTGTTTTTCTCACCCTATTTTTAAAAAAACTACTTTCTGAATTGTTTTCAATACTTTTAAATAATTCATATGCGCCCTCTATTGATTGAGATGCGCCTTGGGCAAACGAAGGAGGAAACGCAAAAAAAGCATCCCCAATTAAATATATATTATTATTTTGTGATTGATAAAAATCATCACTTACAAATACTGGAAAAATTTTAATATCTTTTAAATTACTAGTGATTTCATCCTTTATTGGAATTTTACCTAATACTTTTTTTGCGAAAGATTCGTCATTAAAAAGTGAATAATTTTTTTGTTCTTGAAGAGACAATTTGTATTTCATTATGGCTATATAATTTAAATCTCCATAAGGATTCACTGGATAAATCACGGAATGAAAATTAGAACCTAAAAAAATAGAAATATTTTCATTATCTATGCTCTTTATAATACTGGGCCCATTATTTTTTTTGTCCCACATAAGAGCCTGGATAATAGTTCCTCTAATTGCTAATGTGTCGTTTAATCTTGGTGTGGTTTGATTATTTGAAATAAGACTTTTGCTTTTTGAAAAAACTCCATCAGAAATAATTAAATAATCACATTCCTTGACTTCATTATTCTCAAAAGAAAGTTTGATTTGTTGATTTTGCTGATCTATCTTTAAAATATTATAGCCAGTTTTTATTAGATCTTCCAAATCCTTTTTTAAAAAATTAATTAAAGTAGATCTTTTTAAAGTGGTATACTTGCAGTTTTCAGAGTTAAAATCTGAAATACTTAATTCACATATTTTTTTTGAGTTATTAATTGAATAAAAATCAATTTTTTCAGGATTAAATTTTTCTAATCCATCTTGCTTATTAAAACCAATTTCATTCAAAAGTTTGATACTGTTGACTGATAATTGAATTCCATAACCCTCTTCAAGATTAACTGAGTTATTTTTTTCATAGATTGATATTTGATAATTAGGATTTTTTTTAAATAGATTTGCAATAAATAATCCTGATATCCCTGCCCCAATAATTGCAATTTTTTTCATTTATTATTTTCTAAATATTTAACAACTTTTTTTGTGAATGTCGGTAGCATATAATTATTTAATTTTTTTTGATCAACCCAATAAGAAGAGGGTAATTTTATATTATTTTTTGAATACTGTATCTTAATATTCATATTCATATTGGACATTTTAAAATTTAAATTTTCATTAAAATTTTTAGGTTGAAATAATTCTTCCATAGGAAAAATTCTTAAGTTTTTTAAAAAATTAAATTTAGTGTTTTTGATTAACAAATATCTTTGATCTTTTTTATAAACTTTTAAGATAAAATACTTATTAATATTTTTTTTAGTATTCTTTATTAAATTAAAATCTTTTTTTCTAAAAGACTTACATTTTTTTGAAATAGGACATTGATTGCATAAAGGATTGCTCGGCTTACAAATTAATGCACCTAACTCCATTAGAGCTTGGGCATAATCACTTGATCGTTGAGATAATCCAAATACAGATTTTTTTTCTATAAGATTTTCTTTTTGTATTTCATTTTCCTTTTTTAAATAAAGATATCTTTTTAAAACTCTTTCTATATTGCCATCCAATGGAATGTATGGTTTATTAAATGCAATAGCTAAAATTGCACTTGCAGTATAATTGCCAATTCCAGGTAATGATTTTAAATCTTCAAAATTTTCAGGTACTTTTCCTTTAAAATTTTTAATAATAACTTGCGAAGTTTTTTTTAAATTTCTTGCTCTAGAATAATATCCAAGACCTTCCCAAAGTTTGATTAATTTTTTATTTTGAACTTTTGCAAGCATTTTAAGGTTGGGAATATTTTTTATAAAATTTTTAAAATATGGAATTACAGTAGAAACTTGAGTTTGCTGTAACATAAATTCACTTACTAGTGTGTAATACTCTCTTTTATTTTGTGAATAATTACCTCTCCAAGGTAAAGATCTTTTATTATTATCATACCAATGCAGAATTTTATTTGTTAATATTCGATTATTCATATGCAGTTTAAGAATAATACTAAGCAGAGATATAATTCCATTCAAGGTCTAAGATCTTTTAAAGACACTTTGCCAAAAAATATTAAAAGAATAATAAAAAAAAAGGGCCATATTTATTCAGAAACTCTAAATAATTGGAAATATATAGTAGGTGATAAAATTTTCAAAATTTCGTATCCGAGATCTTTTAAAAATTCAAATAAGTTTGGCGTTAGCACATTGCTTGTAATGGTAAAAAGAGGCAATGAAATTGACTTGGAATACTCAAAAAAACAAATAATGGACAAAATGAATAGTTACTTTGGGTATACGGTTGTGGAAAAATTAAAATTAGTAAGCTTCGATGATGCTCAAACTAAATTTAAAAAATCTGAACTAAAAGAAAGTGATGTGGCAAATAGTAAGCACATAGATAAACTTATTGATATTAAAAATGATAAGATTAAAAAATCATTACTTGAGTTAAGCAAATTATTTTCGAAAAAATGAAAAAAATATTATTTATATTATTTATCTTAATATTGTCTTTTGGACAAAAAATAAATGCCGAAACTATAAATCAAATCTATGAAGGGAACATAGATGCAAAAGTAACTATTATTACTTATGAGTCCTTAACATGTGGTCACTGTGCTGATTTTCACAAAAATATATATCCTGATCTAAAAAAAGAATTTATTGATACTGGATTAGTTAAAATAGAATTTAGGCACTTTCCCTTAGACATGGCAGCATTGAATGCTTCTAAAATTGCCCAGTGTAAAAATGATGGAAAATCTGATCTACTTCATTTTTTATTTTCAAATCAAAAAAAATGGGTAAAAGGTGAAACTGTTGAAGACGCAAATAAAAATCTAAAAAAACTTCTTAAAGATGAGAATATTGATGTTGATTTTGATAAATGCATAAGTAACAAAAGTGTTGAGGATTACATCTTAAATAGTCGAATCGAAGCTGTAAAAAAATTCAAACTAAATGCTACTCCTACGATAATAATTAACAATGAAAAGTTTGATAAAACTCTAAACTTTAAAAATTTAAAAAAATCTATTGAAAAACTGATATAAGTTTTAAATGGAGTTTAAAAAAATTCAACTAAATGGTTTTAAATCATTTGCTGAAAAAACTGATTTTATTATAGATAATGGCCTTACAGGAATTGTTGGGCCAAACGGATGTGGTAAATCTAATATTGTGGAATCTCTCAGATGGTGCATGGGAGAGACTTCTGCAAAAAGTATGAGGGGTTCTGGAATGGAAGATGTTATTTTTTCCGGAACATCCAATAAGCCTTCAAAAAACATAGCTGAAGTGTCAATTACTTTAAGTAATCCAGATAAAGATGGTCCTTCTCAGTATAACAATCAAGATCATATAGAAATAAGAAGAAAAATAGAAAAGGACAAGGGATCTAAATTTTTTATCAACAATAAGGAAGTAAGAGCTAAAGATTCTCAAATGTTTTTTGCCGATTTATCTACTGGAGCACACTCACCATCTATAATTAGTCAAGGCCGTATCGGTGCACTTGTAACCGCTAAACCAATAGATCGTAGAGCTATTTTAGAAGAGGCCGCAGGAATTGCGGGTCTTCATGTCCGAAGACACGAAGCTGAATTAAGATTAGATGCTTCAGAAAATAATTTAAAAAGGGCTGATGAGTTAAGAAGACAACAAGAAAAACAATTAGTTAATCTTCAAAAACAAGCTGAAGAAGCAACAAAATACAAGCTTATTTCAGAAGAAATTAAAAAAATTGAGGCTGGATTATATTATTTAAGACTAAGAGATATTGATAACGAAATTAAACTAGAGAACGAAATAAATAGTGAAGCTGAAGATGAGTTTGGTGGATTTAATATACAAATTAATAACTTAGAAAATTTAATAAAAAATGAAACAACAAAAGTCAGCCCATTAAGAGAAAAAAACTTTGAAAATTTATCAAAACTTCAAAGATTAAATTTAGAACTAAAAAGTTTAGATGAAGAAAGTGATAGAACAAAAAAAGAAATTGAAAATATTAAAAATTCTCTAAATACTATAGAAGAAGACATTGATCGTGAAAAAAGCATTGTTATTGATGCTAAATCTAATGAAAAAAGACTTAAAGAAGAAAAAAATGAACTAATAGAAATCGATTCCAAATACTATGAAACTGAAAAAAAATCTAATGAAGATTTGGCAGAAGCTGTAAAAAAATTAAACAACGAACAAAAAATGGTTGAGTCAATCATAAATTTAGTTGGTGGCAAAAATTTACAACAAAATATTTTAAAACTAAATGAAATAAAAAAACAATTAATTAATGCTAAAAATTCATTGGAACAACAAAAATTAGATGAAGTTGCTACTATCTTAGAAAACTCTAAAGTTAACTTAGACGCGTTAATTAAAAATTTTGAAAGTAGTGAAAATAAAAATCAAATTAATGAAATAGGTTTAAAAAATGAAAATATCAAAAAGCTCCAAGAAGAATATGCAGACAGTTTTAGTAAAAACCAATCAATCAAAAATGAGTCGATTAAACGAAATGAAAGAATTAAAACAATAGAAACTGAAGTTGAAAGTTGGATAAACCTTCTAACAAACTCAGAAAAA
Organism: uncultured Pelagibacteraceae bacterium; assembly: GCA_902608305.1. Classification (GTDB taxonomy): domain Bacteria; phylum Pseudomonadota; class Alphaproteobacteria; order Pelagibacterales; family Pelagibacteraceae; genus Pelagibacter. Next base: position 47,743 of record CACLNK010000003.1, read on the forward strand.
ATGGTTAATGAATTAAATACAAGAAAAAAGAAATCGTTAGAAAAACTCAACAAGCTGGAAACGGAACCCCAAACTCAAGCAGAAAAAAAAGGACAAATTTCAGAAAATTTAAGATCTTCTGAAATAGAAAAACAAGAAGATGAAGTTGCAATTAATGAAATCGATAAAAAAATAAGTTCTTTACGCTCTGACTTGTCTTCTACTCAAGAAAAAATGATTCAAGTTAGAGAGAGAAGAGCAAGTTCATTTGCAACGATTGACGGATTAAAGCAAAGAAGGAATGATTTGTTAGAAAGAATAAATGCTGAATTAAACTTAAATGAAAATAATCTTCTTGAATTTTCAGATTTAGAAAAATCAGAAAGCTTACCTGACTCTATTGAACAAGAAGAATTATTAGATGAAAAAAAGAGACAAAGAGAAAAACTTGGATCTGTAAATTTACGTGCTGACGAAGAAACTGGTAAATATAAATTAGAAATTAAAAAAATGGAACAAGATAGACAGGATTTGGTAACAGCAATAATTAAGTTGAAAGAAAGTATTAAAGAACTTAATCAAAAAGGACGTGAAAGGCTTTTAGAAGCTTTTGAGAAAGTTAACCGTAAATTTAATGAAGTTTACACAAAATTATTTAATGGTGGAAATGCTAAACTTGAATTAGTGGATTCTGACGACCCACTTGAAGCTGGCTTAGAATTATTGGTTAGTCCGCCTGGTAAAAGATTACAATCAATCACTTTGCTTTCTGGTGGTGAACAAGCTTTAACAGCTTTATCTTTAGTCTTTGCAGTTTTTTTAACTAATCCTTCTCCAATTTGTGTATTAGATGAGGTAGATGCTCCATTAGATGATGCTAATGTAACAAGATTTTGTAATCTCTTAGACGAACTGACAAAAATTACGAACACTCGATTTATTATCGTTACTCATCATGCTTTAACAATGTCTAAAATGAATAAACTTTATGGTGTAACCATGCCAGAAAAAGGTATTAGTCAGCTAGTAGCTGTCGATCTACAAAAGGCAGAAACTATGGTAGCTTAAATTTGGATGTTGAAAGATCAGTTCAAAGCTCGCTTGGAGATTGCAAAAAATAAGATATTAAAAAAAAACAAGGATTCAAAACAATCATCATCATCAAATATAGGCGTTGCCTTTAAATTAAGTACAGAAATGGTCGCTGCTGTCGTTGTAGGCACAATTATTGGGTTTATTTTAGACAATTGGTTTGGTACTAAGCCATGGTTAATATTAATATTTTTTTTTGTAGGAGTGGTCGCTGGAATTCTTAATGTGATTAGGTCTGCAAAGAATATGCAAAGTAAAGAATAGAAAAAATGGCAACAAATCCTATGCACCAATTCAACGTTTATAGAATTGGACCTGAAATCAAACTTGGTGAAATTGATATATCTTTCACAAACGCAAGCTTATTTATGGTTGTTAGTTCTTTAGCTATATTAATTTTATTTAATATTGGAAGCAAAAAAAATTATTTAATACCAAATAAAATTCAATTGCTTGCAGAACTTAGCTATAGTTTTATATCAAAAATGATTAGTGATACCGCAGGCAGTAAGGCCAAACCTTATTTTGCGTTTATTTTTTCTATCTTTATGTTTGTTTTGTTTTGCAACATGTTTGGCATGATGCCGTATTCATTTACTGTAACTAGTCATATTATTGTAACTTTTGTTTTAGCGACATTTATTTTTATTGGAGTTACAATTATTGGATTTATTAAACATGGCATTGGTTATTTAAAATTATTTGTACCTAGTGGTGTCCCCTTAGTTTTAATGCCACTTATAGTTATAATAGAAATCATTTCTTACTTAAGTAGACCTATTAGTTTATCGGTTAGACTTTTTGCCAACATGATGGCAGGTCATACTATGATGAAAGTTTTCGGAGGCTTTGTAATAAGTCTCGGAATAGTTGGTGGATGGCTTCCACTGAGTTTTTCAGTTGCTTTAACTGGTTTGGAGATATTAGTTGCTTTTCTTCAAGCTTATGTTTTTGCAATTTTAACCTGCATCTATTTAAATGATGCATTAAATTTACACCATTAAAACAAGGAGGATATAATGGAACTAGAAGCGGCAAAAATGATAGGAGCAGGCTTGGCAGCTATTGCTCTTGCAGGCGCAGGTGTTGGAATTGGTATTATTTTCGGTAATTACCTTTCTGGAGCAATGAGAAATCCATCAGCTGCTCAAAAACAATTTCCAAATTTACTTTTAGGCTTTGCTTTAGCAGAGGCAACAGGTTTATTTGGTTTAGTTGTTGCATTAATTATATTATTTGCATTTTAATATTGATGGCAAATAGAATTAACTTTTATTTAATTTTATTCAGCTTCCTTTTTTATAAGGAAGCTTTTGCCTCAAATGAAGGTATGCCTCAATTAAATCCCGAGTTTTGGATCTCCCAAATTTTTTGGCTTACATTGGTATTTGGAACTCTATATGTATTACTTTCCAAGTTTATTCTTCCTAAAATAAGTAATAATTTGGAAACACGAAAATCACAAATAGTAGAAAACATTGGGGCTGCAGAAAAACAAAGAGAAGAGAGTGATCAAAAAATAAAAGATTATGAAAATATAATTAATGAAGCTAAAATTGAAGCCAAAAATATATTTAATCAAGCTCGAGAAAAAATTTCAAAAGATATAAATAATAAGAAAGAAAGCTTAAAAAAAGAAATTGATGAAGAAATCAAAAAAGCTGAGGCTGAAATACTAGATCTTAAAAATAAATCACCTGAAAAAATAAATAAAATTGCAATAGAAACTTCTGCTGATTTAATTAAGCAAATTATTGGAACTGAAGTTAATAGTAGCAATATTTCTGCAATAGTCGAAGACATTTCAAAAAAAAATGAGGAGAAATATTATGGTAATTGATGCTACTTTTTGGGTGGGAGTTTCTTTTATACTTTTTTTTGCTGGACTAATTTACTTAAAAGTTCCCCAAAAAATAAATGAAATTTTAAATAATCTAATTACTAATATAAAAAATGAAATAATTGAAAGTGAAAAATTAAGAGCTGAAGCTAAAACTCTTTTGGAAAGTTCACAAATTAAATTGGAAAGTGCTCAAAAAGAGAGTAAAAAAATCATTAATCAAGCGAAAAAAGAAAGTGAAAATTTAATAATCGAGATGAATGATAAATTTCATAAATCTTCAGAAATTAAAAAAAACCTTGCAAAAAATAAAATCTCCCAAATGAAAGAATCGGCGCTTAAAGAAATTAAAGATATTTCAATTAGATTAGCAGTAAACTCTGTAAAAAAAATAATTTCTAATTCAATTGATAAATCTAAATTAGATAATCTTTTTGAAAAAAATTTAGAAGAATCAAAAATAGCATTAAAAAAAATTAATTCCTAAATTAATTAACATTAAACTTACAATTCTTTAAAAATAATTGTAAATTTTAAAAAGATGAAAAATAAAAAACTAAAAATTTTACTTGCGGCTCCTAGGGGATTTTGTGCTGGTGTTGATAGAGCTATTGAAATTGTAAAAAAAAGTATAAATAAGTTTGGCCCCCCTGTTTATGTTAGGCATGAAATTGTTCATAATAAATATGTTGTTGATAGTTTAAAAAAAATTGGAGCAATCTTCGTAGAAAAATTAGATGAGGTAAAAGATAAAACTAGGCCTGTAATATTTTCAGCACATGGCGTTCCTAAATCTGTCCCTGAAAAAGCTAAAAATCTCAACATGGAATATATTGATGCCACCTGTCCCCTTGTTTCAAAGGTTCATAAAGAAGCTGAAAATTTATATAAAAATAATTACCATATTTTGTTAATTGGTCATCTTAATCACCCAGAGGTAATAGGCACTATGGGTCAGCTTATAAAAGGTTCAATTGATTTGATAGAAACAGTTGAAGATGCAAGTAACTATGTAAAAAAAAATGATAAAAAAATTGCTTACGTAACACAAACGACTTTATCGGTTGATGATACCAAAAATATAGTAGCTGTTTTAAAAAGTAAATTTCCAGAAATAAAAGAACCAACAAAAGAAGATATTTGCTATGCTACAACTAATCGTCAGGCTGCTGTAAAAAAAATAGCAAAGGACTGCGAAATGTTTTTTATTATTGGTAGTAAAAATTCCTCTAATTCTTTAAGACTGGTCGAAGTCGCTGAACAAGCTGGGTGTAAGCAATCAGAACTTATTGTTTCTGAAAGCAAAGTGCCAATCGAAAAAATTATTAATTGTTCTACTATAGGAATTTCATCTGGTGCATCAGCTCCTGAAGTGTTAGTAAAAAATTTTATTAATCAAATTAAACAAGAGGTTGATGTTGATATTAAAGAAGTAGAAATTATTAAAGAAAACATAGTATTTAAAACTCCAGGAAAATTGAATTAAATGGCTATATATACTAAAATTTCAAGAAACGACA
>CACLNK010000004.1 GCA_902608305.1 uncultured Pelagibacteraceae bacterium
AGATTAGTCAAGTGCCAAAGGAAATCCGTATTCTTGGTGAAGATTTAGTTATTTTCAAAACAAAAGAAAATAAAATTGGATTAGTTCATAAAAACTGTCCTCACAGAAGAGCATCTTTAGTTTATGGAAAGATCGAAAAAAACGGCATTAGATGTTGCTACCATGGTTGGTTATTTTCTCCTAATGGCGAAATACTTGAAACACCTGGTGAGGATCCAGATTCAAAGTCAGCAGCTAAATTAAGAAAAACATTTAAGCTTGGAGCATATCCAGTAAAAGAATTTAATGGTTTAGTTTTTTCATACATGGGTCCAATGAAAAAAATACCTGAGTTTCCTCACTATGATGCATTTGATATTCCTGAAATTACAAGAAGACCTTATCGTATAGATTATAAGTGTAACTGGATTCAGGTACTAGATGCCATTATGGATCCTGTTCATACTTCATTTTTACATGGACAAAGTTCAGGAATACAATTTTCTAAAGGTTTTGCAGAAATAGGTGAATTAGAGTTTTTTGAAAGAGGAATTCAGTATCTTGGATGCAATACTCGACGTGTAGATGATTATGTTTGGGTTAGAGTTAATGAATTAATATTACCTAATTTTACTCAAGCCGGTTCAGCTTTTGCTGCCGATGGAACCAAGACTCGTTATTTTGGTCGTAGTTCATTTACTAGATGGGTTGTTCCAGTAGATGATAATAATAGTATTGCACTAGCATGGGGTAATTTTGGCGAAAGAGGCGACCCGATAGAGTTTAACACCAAAGAAGGATGTGAAAGAATTGAAGCTGGTGAAATCATGAACAGAACTTGGGAAGAAAAACAAGAAACACCAGGGGACGCAGAAGCTGTTGAAGGAATGGGTTCTATCAGCGCTCATAAAGGAGAACATTTAATGCCAACTGATTATGGAGTTATGGTTTACAGACGTCGTATTAGAAAATTAGTCAAAAGTTTAGGAGAAGGTAAAGAACCACCACAACCTCAACAAAAAAAAGGAGACATAGTAAGAACTAATGGACAAGATACAGTATTAAGAGCACCTAAAAGAAATATTGACGATCGTAAGTTCATAAAATCAATTGGATCAGCAGTTATGAAAATGCAATTTGAAGCAGAAAAAATGCCAATTAAAGACCGAGACAACCATATTATAAATAAATTATCCAACATGGAAAAGAACGGAGCATTTTGAAAAATAGTAAAAAAATTAAAATACATGTTAAAAACAACCATTGGGCACCTGGATCTTTTCCAACTGACGAGGAGGGAGAAAAAAATTTTACAATAACAAAAGATGATTTTGATAAAGCACTTGAAAAATTTCCCGAAGTTAAAGAAAAAATAGAAATTTTTATTGATTGGGATGAAGAAAATTTTAATTCATCAATGGCAAATTCAGATATTTTACTTACTTGGAATTTTCCGACTTCTAATATTAAAAAAATTGCTCCAAACTTAAAATGGATTCATTGTGTTTCAGCTGGGGTTGAGCATTTACTTCCTTTAGACTGGATGTTTGATGGTTTAGTATTAACCAATAGTAGTGGAGTACATTCAAAAAAAGCAGGGGAATATGGTTTAATGAGCGTTTTAATGCTTCAAAACCACATGACAAAAATTATTACAAATCAAAAAAATAAAAAATTTTTATCTTTATTCAGCAATCCAATAGCTGGAAAAACAATTGTTGTAGTTGGCACAGGTTCTCTTGGATCTTCAATGATAAAACTTGTTGCTTCACTTGGAGCAAATATTATTGGTGTAAATAGAAAAGGAAGGATGGTTGAGGGTTGTTCAAAGGTTGTCACAACAGACAAAATTGATAGTGTTTTGCCTGAGGCAGATATTTTGTACCTTGCTCTTCCAGAGACCTCAGAAACTAAAAATCTAATTAATCGTAAGCGATTAGATTTACTTAAACCTTCTTGTGGAATTGTTAATATTGGTCGTCAATCAGCAATGGACTATGAAACATTATGTGAAAAACTAAATAAAGGTGAATTAGCTGGAGCAATACTTGATGTCTTTACACATGAACCAATAGAAAGCAATTCAAAACTTTGGAATACGCCAAACCTCGTAATTACTCCCCATGTGTCTTCTGATGATCATGGAAGTTATGTAAAAATGACACTTGATTTATTTGTCAAAAATTTAAAGCTTTTTATTTCAAATAAAGAACTTGTTAATAAAATTGATAAAAATTTAGGTTATTAAAATTTTTAACGTTTGTATTCAACGAATTTTTTTAAAGAGTTGTTTAAAAATTTTTCATAAATAACACCCTTATTTTTAAATTTAAGTTGTCCATTTAAAAAAGACCAGTTCATTTTAAAATCGTAAGAAGGTTCAAAGAAAAAAGGAATAGACATTCTTTTTGTTTTATTCCAGAGAACTCTGTGATTAGTTGCTTTAAATTTATTTCTACTTAAAAATTGAAGAGCCAAACCTGTATTTACTATTAATGCATTTTTATTAAATGGTATGTCATACCATTTTTTATTTTTTCTATTTTGAACTTGTAAGCCACCTTTTTTATCTTGGTATAAAATGGTGAAAATTCCACTATCTACATGAGTTTCACACCCCAAAGCAACGCCATCTTGTTTAGATATTTCCACAGGTTTTGATTGGTTAGGATAATAATTAAACCTTAAAGTACTTAATGTTTTAATTCTAGAAAAAGCAAGTTTGGAATTATTTATATCTTTGTCATAAAGTTTAATAATACTTTTAAACAAATTTTCTCCCAAGGTAAAAATTTCATCAAAATATTTTGATAATATTTTAATTGATTTTTTATCAAAAGATTTGTTTAGATTTAAATATTCAATGTATTGTTTTTTTTTAGTAGTGGCATATTTTTTTGTTATTTTTAAATCACCAATATCCAAACCTTCTTTTCCATTAACATCATTTGGAAAATAGCCTCTGTAAATATTTTTATTTTTATTGTTCCACTTTTTAGGAGATAATTTTTTTTTATTTCTTTCTGACGAATTAAAAAACTTGTTACCTACATTACAAATATTTTGTATTTTATTCCGGCTTATACCGTGACCAGTAACTTGAAAAAAACCTATATCAATACAAGCTTTTTTAATTTTATTTATAACAGTAATTGAGTTTGGGTTTTCATAACCATTTTTTACTATTGAAGAAATATTTATTGTAGGAATTATATTTTTTTTCATTTATCTTAATGGCTTTTCAATAGTAATTGATTGATCCTGAGCTTTTTCTCTCATAAAAATATAAATTCCACTAGATACAATTATTAATATTCCAATAACTGTATTTAAGCGTGGTATTTCATCAAAATATATCCAACCTATTAAGAGCGACCATAATAATATTGAATATTCAAAAGGTGATACCACTGCAGGAGATGCTACTCTATAAGCTGTAAACAAAAGAAGAAAAGCAACAGAAGCTGTCAATCCAGTTGCAACCATAAATAAAATACTAGATTCTAAATCTACAAACCACTCTCTAAAGATAAATTGGGAAGCAGGATGGTCTGTGGTATTATATTGGCCATCTCCAATTATAAAATAAAAAATAGTACTAAAAATTATTGCTCCAAAATAAAAAGTAAATGTTTGAGTATAAACACTATCTTTGTTAGAGGTTTTTTTAATAATTATCATTGATAAGGAATAACAGAACGCACAAAAAATAGGCAACAAACTTAAATAGTTAAAATTACTAAAATCAGGGTCTAATGTTATATATACTCCAACAAAGCCGACAACTACTGCAGACCATCTTCTTATTCCTATTTCTTCTTTTAAAAAAAAATGTGCAAATACTGTAATTAAAAAAGGAGTAACAAAGAATAAAGCTGTAGCAAATCCTAAAGGTAATACAGTTAATGAAATATAAAAAGAGCTAAATCCAAAAAAGAAAAGAATTACACGACAAAAAGTTAAGAGTGGATATTGAGTTTTAAATACTATTGGTTTTTTTGTAAGTTTTAAAAATACTAAAATAAGTAAAAAACTTACTACAGTTCTTATCAAATAAACTTCATAAAGTGATACAAAAGTAAAGATGTGTTTCATAATCCCGTCCTGCACTGAAAAAACTATCATTGCCAGTAATATGAGAATTATTCCTTTGGGATTATTATTTTTACTAGACATTCGCCCCTATATCATAGAATTTTTCTTCTTTATATTTTTATTAATTGTGTAATATTAAATTCATGATTTCAGAAGAAGACAAGATAATGATGGAAACCCTTTATTGGTGGGGTATACCAACTTTGTTTAGATGCAAAAATGATCCTGATCCAAAAAACTGTGATATTGCTTTAGTAGGGGTGCCTCATAGTACCGGCAATGGTACAACAGAAAGAGATCAACATTTAGGACCAAGAGCTGTAAGAAATATTTCAGCCATGTTAAGAAGATCTCATCTTCAATATGGTATTGACCCATGGAAGCAAAATAAAATTCATGATTTAGGAGATGTTCCTTTTCCAGAAGCTAATGATAACGAAAAATGTATTGAAAGAATTTCCAGTTTTTATGATCATATTGAAAAAGCTGAAAAGCCAGTTGTATCCATTGGAGGTGATCATTCAATAACTGGAGGAATATTACAAAGTTTAGCAAAAAAAAATTCAAAACTAACTAAAGGTAAAAAAATTAGCATGGTTCATTTTGATGCACATACAGACTGTTATGAAAAATTAGATCATTTTTTGGGTGCCAAAAAATCTGCTGCACATTGGGCATCATACTTAGTAAAACAAGGAAACGTTGACCCAGCAACAAGTACACAAATTGGTATAAGAGGAAATCCTAGAACATTGGATTGGTTGCAGGCCAGTTATGACATTGGTTATCAAGTTATAACTATGGAAGAATATAATAAACTTGGTCATGAAAAATGCTCTAAGATGATTTTAGATAGACTAGGAGATAATCCAATTTACATTACTTTTGATTTAGATTGTTTAGATGCAACAGTTGCCCCAGGAGTAGCAAATATAGAATCAGCTTTTAGAGGATTTAATATGGATGAAGCAAGAAAACTTATTCAAAGTCTTAAAGGTAAAAATGTAATTGGTGGAGATGTTGCGTGCTTAATGCCTACAAAAGATAATCCAAATCAAATTACATCAATGGTAGCTTCTGCTGTAATGTTTGAAATAATTTGTTTAATAAGTCTTAATTTAAATAAATGATTAAAAAATTTTTAGGGATTGTGGTTCTGGGTTTGTTGTGGTGCAGTTTTAGCAATGCTGAAGAAATGAACTTATGGAAAAAAGCATTCAAATTGCCGGCAGATATAATGCAAGGATATAAAAACTCATGGGGATTTTGTTGTAACTTTGATCCAGAAACTAAACTTACGCCAGATTATGCATTTAAATTTGTAAATAAATCAGATGGTCATCCAGTTAGATTGGGAGAACAATCAGTTCGATTTGAACTTAGAAGAGGAGATTGTGGGGTAAGTTCTAGTGGATACGATGATTGTGCAATTAAAGATCCTGAAACAGGAATGACTTCTGAGAGACATGAAATTTCATTAAAGTCTAAAGCGTCTCAATTTAAAAAAAATACTTGGAACACATATTCTATTTATATCCCAGATGATTTTCCAATTAATCATTTTTACGAACATATTACCATGGGACAGTTTCATGGTGATGGAGATCACGCTGTTGCTTTTAATTGGAATATTGAGGGTGGTGGTTATCAAATGCAAAGAAGAACAGGCTGCCATCTAAAAAAACATATAAAAAAAAATATTCAAACTGGTTGTAGTGTGAAGATGCCAGAAAACAATCGTGAAGAATTAATTTCGCCGCAAGATCTTCTTGGCAAATGGCATGATATTGTTTTTAACGTTCAATGGTCAAAAAAACAAAAAAAAGGTTATTTAAAACAATGGATAAATGGTAAACTTGTATATCATTACAAAGGGAGCACAGATACACCTAAAGAAACAACACAATTTCAAGTTGGTATTTATAGAGGTCCGGTTCCTGAAACTCCAAAAGATTCAACGCACGTTGTCTATTATGACGAGATACGTTTTTCAAAAACAGGTTGTAAAGACTTAAATTTAAATAACTTAGGATATTCCTGTGAAAAATTAGAGATACAAAAAATTGCAAGCATAGATCATATTCCTGGTGAAATAGAAATTGAAATCGAGTCTCTTTCTACTATGGATGGAAAATATAAATTAGTTTGGCTTTGGATAGATAAAACAATGGATGATAAAGAAATAAGAAAATCATTTGTCATAGGAGACGAAGTAACAATAAAAGATGGTAAAATAAAATTTGATAAAATGAATAATAGTAAAGTGATCAGCGACAAATATCGAGAAAAAGTTTCATTTGTTAATCTTGGAGATAAATTTACGATTAAAGGCAATCTGGATTTGGATAGCTCTGGTTCACCAAAAGTAACGATAAGTGGTAGCACAATTAAAAATGAAAAAGGTCTTTATGTAGCTGAAGGGCTTTGGGATACAGATAACAAAAAAAAGAAAAAAGAATACATTGGAATATTTTTGAAACCATTAAATTAATAGATGAAACTCAATGAAAACCAACTTAAAGAAATCAACGAAAATGGATATATTATTTTACCAGACCGGTTCTCCAGAGAAGAAGTAAACAATCTTCGTAAAGAAATGAAAACAGTTTTTAATGAAAAGACTGAAGCTAATGTAGTTGAAAAGTCTTCTGGTGAAGTTCGTACTGCTATGGGTTTGCATCTTCGGAACAAGGTTTTTGATGATCTAACACGACACCCAAAATTTTTTGAACCCGCGTGTCAGATACGTGGTGATAATCTTTATATTCAACAAACAAAAATTAATGTCAAAGCAGCCTTTACTGGTGAAGTTTGGCAATGGCATTATGATTTTGCAACTCATTCCGGAGAAGATGGAGTGCCAAAACCATTAGCATTAAATCTACATGTGTTTCTTGACGATGTTACTGAATTTAATGGTCCACTTTTCTTCATTCCTAAATCTCATAAATATGGTTCTGCACCATCAAAACTAGATACAGTCACTACGAATTATCCCTTATGGGTTGTCGATCAGCAGACCGTCAAAGCTCTTGTAAAAGAAAATGGAATTGTATCGGTTCATGGAAAAGCAGGTGCGGCTGTAATTTTTGTAGATAATTTAGTACATGGTTCAGCGCAGAATATGTCACCAATGGACAGGGCAATTTTTTCAGTTATTCTTAATCCGTGTGATAATGCTCAAACTAAATTTGCTCGACCAGATTATAAACATGGACGAAATTTTAAACCTATTGAACCTTCATCTAATAATAGTTTAAAATAAAATAAAATAATATGAGCAAGGAATTAAATATTATTTATTATTAAATCACATGCTTTTTCAGCAATCATAAGAGTAGGGGCATTTAAATTTGCGCTAGGTATTTCAGGCATCACAGAAGCATCCACAACTCTTAAATTTTGTATTCCTTTAACTTTTAAATTTTCATCAACTACAGCCATATTATCTATACCCATTTTACAGGTTCCACATGGATGGTAAGCGGTTTCTGCATTAGATCTAATATATTCGTTTAGTTCATCATCGCTTTGTTTGTCAGATCCTGGACCAACTTCTTTTCCAGAATGTTTTGCTAATGAAGGTTGAGATAATATTTTTCTTGCAACATGAATACATTCTCTTGTTTGTTTTAAATCATCTTCATCTTCTAAGTAATTAAATAATATTTTAGGATAATCATATGGATCTGATGAATTAAGAGTAACAGATCCCCTGCTTTTTGGATGGTTTGGACTTGCGTGCAATTGATAACCATGTGAACTTGGATCAACTAAACCATGATCAATAACAAATGATGGAAAAAAATGAAACTGAATGTTTGCTGTCTCACGTTCAGGTGAGGACTTTGCAAAGCCTCCTGCTTCTAAATATGATTGTGAACAAGGACCAGATTTAGATAAAAACCATTGAGTACCAGCAAGTACTTTTGGAATTAATTTTGTGTAGGTGTAAAGAGTATCAGGAGTTTTGCATTCCTGCTGAATATAAGTTTCCAAATGATCTTGAAGATTTTTTCCAACACCTTTTAGATCATGAACAACATTTATTCCTTTTTCTTGCAAATGATTTGCATCTCCAACTCCTGAAAGCATCAATAATTGTGGTGAATTAATTGAACCTCCGCTTAATACTAATTCTTTCTCAGCATAAAATTTTTCAATCTTACCTTTAATTTTTACTTCAATACCAATAGCTTTTTTTCCATCAAAAATAATTTTTTCTACAAATGAATTTGAAAAAACACTTAAATTTTTTCTATTTTTTACAGGATTTAAATAATACTTGGATACGCTTGCTCTTTCACCATTGTGAATTGTTGTGTCAAACATTCCAAACCCTTCTTGATATTCTCCATTCATGTCTGGATTAATTTTATATCCAGACTCAGATGCAGAACCTAAAAAAGCTTTAAATAACGGATTGTCATTTTTTGATTGATTAACTGGAAGTAATCCAAAGGAGCCTCTATATTGGTTTTCTCCTCCAGACCAGTTCTCAATTTTTTTAAAATAGGGAAGAATTTTTTCATATGACCAAGATTTTAATCCAAAGCTTTCCCATCTTTCGTAGTCATTTCTGTTTCCTCTTACAAAAACCATTCCGTTATGAGACGAGCATCCTCCAATCATTTTTCCTCTTGGACAAAATAATCTTCTATTATTTAAATGGGGCTCTGGCTCAGAATAATATTTCCAATTATACTTTGGATCATGCATTGTATACAGTAAGGCAAGTGGCATTTTAACTTTCCAAATATCGCTAGAGTTACCAGCCTCAATCACAGCAATTTTATTATTTTGATCCTCTGATAATCTATTTGCAAGTACACAGCCAGCAGAACCAGCTCCAATAATTATATAATCAAATTTCATAATAATTGAGAACTTAGCAAATCTTTATATTCAATGATTGATTTCATTTTGATATCAGTCCTTTTTGCAACTTCATCAAATTTTCTAAGTCTTACCGAGTGTTTAAAAAAATCTTTTTTTTCAAATTCTTTACTTTTTTTTTTATTAAGTACACCACCTTGTAACTTTAAACTTATCTTTGAAGCATCTGACAAGGAATTAAAATATTTTTTTTCTCTAGCAAGATATCTTTTAGCTAAGACATGATATTTAATTGGTTCAACCACATCTTTATTAAAAAATTTTTTTAAATATTCATATCCCATGTCCTCATGTTTACCATCTAAATTTTTACTCACCAATTTATCAGGATCTTCCAAAAGGAAATGTCCATAATCATGAAGCAAACATGAACATATTAAGCTGTTAGAAGACTTTGCTTTTTCAGCAATCATTGCAGATTGTATCATATGTTCTGAAATTGTTACTTTTTCACCAATATATAAAGATTTGTTATTTATAAAATTAGAAATAATTTTATCAATTATGTTCATTAAGATTAATGAGGCTGATCACCTTCAACCGCAATCCTATCCATTATTCTTTCATGACCTAACCCTCTTCCAGGATAAAAATCAGCTATTGCGAAATGAATAACACTTCTGTTGTCCCAAATGCAGACTGTATTTTCTGTCCATGTGAATCTACAAGTTAATTCAAGTCTAGCTTGATGCTCGAATATTTTATTTAGAATTTCATCACTTTCTTTTTTATCTAAACCAATAATTTTTTTTGTATAAGTCCAATTTACAAACAATATTTTTTTTCCAGTTTCTGGGTGAGTTCGAACAATTGGATGTTCATTAGAATATTCGTCATAGTTTTTTTTTCCATTACCTTCCATTTTTTTATAATTATCTATAAAAAATTCAGCTCCTAGTGAACTGTGGATAGCTCTTTTATCTTTTATTTTTTCTTTGATTTTTTCATCTAAAGTTTCCCAGGCAAGTTCCATGTTTGCAAAACAAGTATCACCACCAACAGGAGGAATCTTTATTGATTTTATTATTACAGCTTTTGTTGGCTTAACATTATAACTAACATCGCTATGCCAATTTTCACCCCATTGATTTTTTTCATCTTCCGCTTTTATTATTCTTACAATTTCTGGAAATTTATCTAGCCCTTTTACATAAGCGTGAATTTCTAAGGGACCAAACTTTTCAGCCAAAGCCATATGTTCTTCTTCAGTGATTTTTTGATCTCTAAAAAAAATTACTTTATGTTCAAGCAACAAATCGTTAATTTTATTAAAGTTTTTGTTAGATGCATCTTTAAGATTTATGCCTTTAATTTCAGCACCAAGCGCTCCAGATAAAAGTTTTACTTCCATGACAATAATTTATATCTAGAAATTAAATTTGTCACTATATATAAGGATATATATATGAATCTTACATATGCATATACGTTTTTGTTTTTGGCAATTGTTTTTGAGGTATTGGCCACAAGTTTTTTAAAGGACACTTATGGTTTTACTAGGCTTTATCCTTCATTAATAGTTGTAACTGCTTTGTGCATTTGTCTTTTTCTTATGTCGCATGTAATGAAACTTATTCCAGTAGGAATAGTTTATGCTACTTGGGCGGGATTAGGGATTGTGGGCATAACAATTATTGCAGTTATAAAATATAAGCAAATCCCCAATATACCAACTATTATAGGACTTTCACTTATAGTTGTTGGAGTTATCATTGTTCATTTAATGAATGATATAAAAGTAGATTAATTAATTATTTTTTAAGTTTATTTGAGAACTTTAAATTATCAGATTTAAACTGAGATTTATTTTTATTAATAAACTCATCTATAATAATTTTTTTTTCTTTTTCAATTTCAGCAACTTTTCTAATATTTAAGTCGATATATAGAGACAAAACTTCTGTAGTTGCCGAAAGTGTATTTTTGGCTTTGTCATACATTTCTAATTTATAGTGTAATCTTTTATTATCATGGTCAAAGTGGGAAAGGTAAACATCAACCAGATCTCCTTCTTTAACTTCTTGATTATAAGTTGTATGAGTTTCTACTACCATTGTGCTTTTTTTTGTTGTTTTGGCAGAGTGTTCACCCATCTTAAATTTTGATAAAATTACTTCAGCACCTAAATCAAAAACCAGAATATAGTAAGACAGATTCATATGATTATTATAATCAGTCCATTCTTTAATTATTTTTTTGGTAGTGAGCAGAACTGACATTTCTATTTTACTTCTGATAGAATTTGTTCTGATAGTTGTTTAATTTCCTCTATAGCAACACTTTTTTTTTGTTTTTCAACGGCAGTTTTACCTTCACCCATAGAAGCAGCATAAATTTGACGATGCCCAATTATTGTTTTAGTAGATAAAATATCTAAGCTCTTAATAAAATCTTTTGTTTTACTAATAAGTTTAGATCTTTGATTAGCTCTATTGATTTGTATTAAAATTTTTTTATTTGCTTTTTTTGCTATATCTACGATTGCACCTGTTGCCCAAAAATCAACGTGTGAAGCTGCCATTGGAATTAAAACTAGATCTGCTGCCTCAATAGATGGGCGTGCATCAGATTCTATTTTTGGAGGAGTGTCTATAATTACGATATCATGATCTTTTTTTAATGTTTTTGACTCATACTGTGCCCCCCACAGACTAGCAGTTTTAAAAGTTAAATGTCCGTTTGAAAGCTTCTTTTCCGATCGTATCATAAACCATTGTCCTAGGCTTCCCTGTGGATCAGTATCAATAATAGCAATTTTTAAGTTATGGTATTTTATAAAAGCAAGAGCTAAATGCACCGCAAGAGTTGTTTTTCCAGTCCCTCCTTTTTGTTGTGCAATAGTTATGACTTTTGAAAGCATTTGGACATAATATAGTTAATAAATGTTCAACGGAATAAAATTTTAGAATTATAAACAAGCTATTAATTTTTTATTATTTGAATCGGGATGAAAATTTTCTATTACAGATTGAATTTAAATTAAATCTAGTATGGATTGTATTTAAGAAAAATTAATTTTTTTTGTAAATTAATATTTTTTTGTCAAAAATCTGCTTCTATAAAATATATATAAAAAATTTAAATTGATTTAGATTGATTTGTGAGAAGATCTGAACTTAAATAGCAAGAATTATTAAAAATAATTTTAAAAAAGAGGGTGAGAAGGGGTTCATGAACAAATTATTGCTGCCACAGGACGTAGTCGGAGGATCTTTCTGGTTAATTTCGGTTGCAATGATAGGAGCGGCTATATTTTTCTTCCTTGAAAGAGGTCGGCTATCAAGTAGATGGGGCACAGCTATGAATTTAGTGGGTGTTATAGCTCTAATGTCCTCTATACATTACTTCTACGCTAAGAATTTATGGGTTTTGAACGGACAGGCACCTACAGCATTAAGATATATTGATTGGATTTTAACTTTTCCACTTACAATATTGACTTTTTATGTAATGCTTAGATCAGTTACTGACGTTAAACGAGGAATGTTCTGGCGTTTGCTAGTTGGAACGCTTGTTTGGGTCATAGCACAACTATTAGGAGCTTATGGATACATGAGTGTTACTTTAGGATTTCTAGTAGGTATAGTTGGTTGGCTTTATATTATTGGTGAGCTGTATATGGGCGATGCAGGTAGAAGCAATGCATCCTGCAATAATGAGAGCGTTCAAATGGCATTTTTTGCAAACAGACTAATAATAACCATAGGTTTTTCGATTTATCATATTGGATACTTTATTGAACACTTAGCTGGAGGAGCAAATCTTAACAGTTTAAACATAATTTACAATTTGGCCGACCTATTAAACAAAATTATTTTTGGGATGATAATTTATAGTGCGGCTTTACAAGACACTAGGAAAGGGGCTTGAATTAAGGAGGGATAATTTATGACTAAAGGAGCAGATATAATAGCAGCAATAATTTTACTGGCACTTGCAATAGCAATTATAGTTTATTTATTGCATTGGCTATATAGAAGATCATCAAAAGAAGTTTCATTTGTACGTACAGGGATGCTTGGTGAAAAGGTTGTGATATCGGGAGGCGCATTTGTTTTACCTATAATTCACAACATTACTCAAGTTGGAATGCGTACTTTAAGCATAACTATTAAAAGAGGCGGAGATAAATCATTAATAACAAAAGATAGAATGAGAGCTGAGCTAGTAACAGAATTTTTTACAAAAGTTCCACCTGATACAAGAGCTGTAGCAACCGCTGCACAAACTTTAGGTAACAGAACTCTTGACCCTGAACATTTAAGAGAAGTAGTTCAAGGACGTTTTGCAGATGCACTTGGGGAAGTTGCTGCAAAAATGACATTAGATGAAATACAAGAAAACCGGGGACAATTTGTAAAAGAAGTTACAAAAATCGCAGACGCATCAATAGGTCACACGGGATTAGCATTAGAAACTGTTTCTATAATATCATTGGATCAAACTCCAATTGAACAATTTAATCCTGCAAATACTTTTGACTCTCAAGGTTTAACGCAATTAACAGAACAAATTGAGTCAAGAAAGAAAAAAAGAAACGATATTACACAAGATACGAAAATTTCAATTGAAAATAAAAACTTGGAAACTATTCAAAAAGAATTGGAAATTAAAAAAAATGAAGAATTTTCAAGATACCAACAAGAGAGAGAAGTTGCTATTCAAAAGTCAAAAGAAAGAACAGAGACTATAAAACAAAGAGCAGAAAAAGACCGCGAAGCTGAAGAAGCTGAAATAACAAGCCAAGAACAAATTGAAGTTGCAAAAATTTCTCAAAATCAAGTTATTGAAGTTGAAAAGAAATTAACAGAAACAAGACTGATCGAAGAAATTGAAAAACGAAGAAAAGAACAAAATGAGTTAGAAAAAAATGCGGCTTATGAAATAAGACAAAAAGATCTAGAAACTGAAGTTAAAATTTTGAACCTAGATAAAGAAAGTGAGTATGCGCGCTTAGAAAAACAAAGATTAGTTGATATAAAACGTGCGCAAGAAAAAGCTGCTATAATTAAAGAACAATCTGAAAGACAAAAAGATGCTGAGGAAGCACAAATAATTTCTGAACAAGAAATTAAAAATGCTAAAATTGCTCAGCAAAGAAATATAGATTCTCACAGAATTGAGACAGAAAGAGAAGTGAGACTTCTTGATATAGAAAAAGCGAAGAGATTAAGCATAGAGGAACACCAAAAAAATCTTGAAGTAATTAATAAATCAAAACAAGTTTTAAAATCTAAAGCTGAAGAAGAATCTACAAGAGCTAGAGCAATAGAGGCTGAAGAAAAAGCTAACTCAGCTAGATACGTTGAAAAAGCCCAAGGGATTAAGAAAGTTGATGTTATTACTGCAGCTTCAAAAGCTGAGCAGGATAAATACTCAACTATGGCAGCAAAATTAAGATATGAGATAGATGCTGCCGGCAAAGAAGCATTGAATGCTGCTGAAAACTTAAGAAGTGATGCAAGCAGAAGAAGCGCCTTAAGATTAAAACTTGCTGAAAAAATTGAAGGAATCATTAGAGAAAGTGTTAAACCGATGGCAAATATTGGAGATATTAAAATTGTTGATGTTAACGGTTTACCTGGTTTTAGTGGAACTTCTGGTTCAGGAAGCAGTGGCGAAACATTAACTACAGGGGGATCTGGAAGAAGTGGCAATTTAGCTGACAATGTTGTTAGTTCTGCGCTACGTTATAGAGCACATCAACCATTTCTAGATAGTTTGCTTAAAGAAATTGGAATGGCTCCAGGCGAAATAAGCAATATCAGAAATAT
The DNA here is from genome assembly GCA_902608305.1 of uncultured Pelagibacteraceae bacterium. Taxonomy (GTDB): domain Bacteria; phylum Pseudomonadota; class Alphaproteobacteria; order Pelagibacterales; family Pelagibacteraceae; genus Pelagibacter. The sequence goes on from CACLNK010000004.1 coordinate 14,745, forward strand.
TCTTGGTGATTATGAAAATCCAAAAAAAGATTATCATATGAACTTTGATAAAGATCCAACCAAGGGAACCAAAAGTTCTAAGTAACGAAAGTAAAATATTATGAGTAGTGAGTTAGATAATTGGGCAAAGAAATACGAAGACCTTACAAATAGTGATGAAACTATTGGAGCAATGGCGAAATATTATTCATGCTCTTTTATGTTTGATATGGAAAAAGCTAAGGTGATTATCGAAATGCACGATGGAAAGGTTAAGAATATTAATACCAATCCAGGACCTTTAGATGCATACGATTTTGCTCTTCGAGCTTCAGCAAATACTTGGAAAGAATTTAGCCAACCCATGCCAAAGCCTATGTATCATGGAATATGGTCAGCTAGTTTTAGAAAAGATTTAAAAATTGAAGGTAACCACTTAATTTTAATGAAAAATTTAAGAAATTTTACTGTTCAGTTTGAATTACTCAGAAAAACAGGAGTACCGGTTTAATGAATTATTTTAAATTAAAAGGAGAATTACAATGGTAAGGCATCATGATGTTGTAGGTCGTTATGTTACTATTGAAGTTGACGATTGTGAATATAAAGTTTTCTATCTACAAAATGGAAAAGGTATACCGCTAATTTGTCAACATACAGCAGGATGTCACAATCATCAGTGGAGAGGTCTTCTTGAAGATAAAGAAATTACTAAAGACTATAATGTTATTGCTTATGACTTGCCAAGACATGGAAAATCAGATCCGCCACACAATAAAGAATGGTGGAAAGAAGAATATAAGTTAACAGCTGAACATTATTGTAATTTTATCGTGAAGTTATGTGATGCTTTAGGTTTACAAAGACCTATTTTTATGGGCTCTTCTTTTGGTGGTAACGTAGCTTTGCAACTAGCTTTGCGTCATCCAAATAAATTTAGAGCAGTTATACCAGTAGAAGCAGCTGATTATGCTCCAGGATTTTATTTAGATTGGTGGAGACATCCTCACGCAAATGCAGCACAAGTTTGTGCAAGTGGAACATGGGATCTTATGGCACCTCAGTCCCCAGAAAAAGATAGATGGTTAACCTGGCATTATTATACTCAAGGCTCAGAAGCATTTAAGGGAGATTTACATTTTTACTCAGTTGATCATGATTTAAGAAAAGAATTAAAAAATATTGATGGACATAAATGTCCTGTTGTTATGTTAACAGGGACGTATGATTATTTAACACCGCCTGAAGCAACGGAGAATACGGCTCGGCAAATAAAGGGTGGAGTTTATATTGAAATGACCGACATAGGACATTTTCCAATGAGTGAAAATCATGAAGTCTTTAGAGTTTATTTAATGGAAGCACTAAAAATTATTAATGAAAGGACTAATAAATAATTTATGACTAAGGATAAAACTGGAGTACAACTGAATCAAGGTCATACAAGTACAGATGACTATATAACGAGGAAATATGTTCTTCCTTTATTAAGAGATGAAAAAATGAGAAATAAATTAATAGAAGAACATAGAGCGTGCCCCGTAGGAAAAGCGCCTGCTCTTCATAAAGGTCAGCCAGGAGTTGAGCATAGTAAAGAATTAAGAACTGTTTTAGATAAACTAAGAAGACAACCAATGGCGGTAAAAAAATATATAACAGTATGCAAAAAAGATTTTGAAGATTATAGAATAGGTATTGTCAGTGGAGTAAGAGGCCAACCAGTTAAAATTTTAGAAGAGTCTTTTTCGTCAGAAGAAGCTTGTGAACATGCTATTTTTTTAAAGAGAGTTGTAGAACTATTAGAAAGGTATGCAGAGTGATTAATATTTTTAAAAGGTTAATATGTTAAGAATTACTGGCTATAGCGACAAATACTCAGCTTTTCCCAGAGAAAAAGTTAAGTTTTATGTTAATGCAGAAAAAAAAGAAAATTATGAAGTTCAAATTGTTAGATTAATTCATGGAGATACAAATCCAGAAGGTCCTGGTTATAAAGAAGAAGAAATTGGAGCACCATGTAATAAAACATATCAGGGAAGAAACCAAAGAATTCACGGCGGATCTTATGTTGTTATTCCACAAGATCAAAGATTAAATACTACTAGTTTTACATTACAAGCATATATATTTCCAACCACACCTGACAAAGGACGACAAGGACTTTTAACTAAATGGAACGAAAAAACTAAAAGTGGATACGGACTTTTTATAGACGAAAATGCATGCCTTTCAGTAGCGATAGGAGACGGAGCTGGACAAGTTATGAACTTGTCTAGTGAAAAAAAATTAATGAGAAAAGTTTGGTATCTTGTAGCTGCGAGTTATGATGCTGAGACAGGTAAAGTTAAATTGTATCAAGAACCATGTGTAACGCCAACTAATGGTGGACTAGGTATGTCATTACTTCATCCTGCAGATGAAACAACATCTTTTGTAGAAGCAACTAATAATTTAAAACCAAGAGCAAATGATGCACCTTTTTTAATGGCAGCATGCACTTTAAATGATCGTTCTGGAAGACATATTCAAGGAGCACATTACAAAGAAGCAATAGAGCCAGTTGAATTACCAGAACAAACTTTAACTTATAACGGTAAGATTGATAGACCAAGATTAAGCAAGAAAGCATTGTCAAAAGCAGAAATTGAGTCTTTAGCTAGAGGGTATGGTGGATGTACTTCAGAGTTAAGATCTGAAGTTATTGGTGCTTGGGATTTTCATTCAAATATAACCACAAATATAGCATCAACTTATATAGTTGACACAACTTCAAATCATTTAAATGGTTTTATAATTAATTTACCATGCAGAGGAATGACAGGTTATAATTGGACAGCTGATGAAATGGTCTATCATCACAAACCGGAAGAGTATGGAGCCATACATTTTCATGATGATGATATTGACGATGCAAGATGGGAAGTAGATTTCACTTATGAAGTGCCAGATTTAATTAAGAGCGGAGTATATGCTGCAAGATTAAGAATTAATGGCGAAGATTCATCTGAAACAGAAGATTTCATTCCATTTGTAATAAAACCTCCAAAAGGAAAAACAACTTCAAAACTTTTATTTGTTCTTCCTTCAAATAGTTATATGGCTTATTCAAATGATAACCTAGGAACAAATTCAGTAGTTGCACAATTACTAGCAGGTAAGGTACCAGTAATGTCAGCATCAGATTTATATTTAAACGAACATAGAGAATACGGATTATCAACTTATTCTCAACACTCAGATGGAAGTGGAGTAGCTATTTCATCAAGATTAAGACCAATACTTAATATGAGACCAAAATATAGACATTGGTTGTCACCTTCGTTATGGCAGCTAAATGCAGACCTTCACTTGACAGATTGGTTAGAAGAAAAAAATTTAGATTTTGATGTTGTAACAGATGAAGATTTGCACATAGAGGGCGTTGACATGTTAAATCGTTATAGATGTGTGTTGACCGGTTCGCATCCTGAATATAGTTCAGAAAAAATGCTTGCAGCATATGAGTCATATCAATTGAATGGTGGAAGATGGATATACCTAGGCTCAGATGGTTTTTATTGGATTAGTGAATATCATCCAGATAACCCAAATATTATAGAAGTTAGAAAAGGAGAAGCTGGAACAAGAGCTTGGACAGCAAATCCTGGAGAATATAACAATGCTTTTGATGGAAAATATGGTGGAATGTGGAGAGCTCGTGGAAGAATACCATCAAAAGTATGTGGACTAACTTTTACAGCTTATGGATTTGACGTTTCTTCTTACTATAGAAGAGAACCTGATAGTAAGAGACCAGAATGTTCATGGATTTTTGAAGGTGTGGGAGACGATGAAGTAATTGGAGATTTTGGTTTAGTAGGAGGTGGTGCTGCTGGTCTAGAATTAGACAGATATGATCTAGAATTTGGAACACCACACAATGCTTATTTATTAGCAAGATCAGAAAATCATACGAACCTAATGCTACAAGTTAATGAAGAAATTCACTTCTCAGTTAGAGGTTATTATGGTGGAGGAACTGAGAACCCAATGGTTAGAGCCGATATGATTTATTATAAAACACCAAATGATGGCGCTTTATTTGCACCAGGATCGCTTTCATGGTGTGGAAGTTTGTCTTACAACGAATATAACAATAATGTTTCTAAGATTTTAGAAAATGCTATTAGAGGATTTTTAAAAGAAGGACCTTTGCCATAATGAGCAAATCTGAATTCAGTAGACCAGCTGGTACAGACGGAAAGGGTATTTTAGGATCTGATGGTCTTAATCCTTTAAACAATTTGGAGAAAGTAGCTCTAGGTGATTTAGATGAAGATAAACTTAATGATCTTGCAAAATGCCTCTTCACTTTAAATAATAGAAAATATGGTCCAATACCAGGAGCGTATATGGTAATGTGTACTAAGCCTGGCAAAGAATGGTGTGTAGCCCAACTTAATGCTGACAGAGCAAAACCATTCGTTATATTTGAAGATAAAGTATTTACTTCAATTGAAGCAGCACAGAAAGAAGCAGAAAGAATTAAAAAAAAACGAGGTGAATCAGCACCAAGGCGTTGTACCTAAATTTGAAAGGGAATAAATGTCCGAAAAATCTCTCTGGTTGTTTATTTTTATATTGTTGTATGCTGCTTATTGTTTTTTCTGGGGTGTAAGAGGATCAAAATATAATTCAGACAATCCAGAACAATATTATTTGGCAAATAGAAATATTTCTTCATGGGTTTTTTTCTTTGCAGCAACAGCTGCTACATTTGCTGGATTAACAGTAATATCGCAAACCAGTCTTGTTTTTCATGATGGCTTTCAATATGTTGGAACAGCATTTATCGCTATAACAGTTCCTCTTGGGAGTATATTTTTTTTTAAGAGACAATGGATGTTAAGTAGAAAATTTGGATATATTACTCCAGGTGAAATGTATTATGATTATTACAAGAGTGATGCAATTCGTGTTATTTCAGTCTTAGTAACATTTTTCATAGCTATACCTTTGCTTGCAGTTTTTTTTGGAGCAACAGGCTATTTGGTAAACACATTAACCGATGGTTATGTTTCTAGAGAATTGAGCATGTGGATAATTTCCACAATTGTTTTGTTTTATGTGACAAGTGGAGGTTTTAAATCTATTGTTAGCGTAGGAGTAGTCCAATCCTGGCTTTACTTTTTAACAATAATTCTTTTAGGAATCATTGTTTATTCTTTTGTAGGAAATTTTGAAATTTTTGGTAAAGCTTTGGCAAAAGTAGCAAACACAAGCGTTAGTTCTTGGGGAAATACCAATGGTTATGGAGGTGGAGATTATAATGGTTATTTCGCTTTACCAGGAGTTATACAATGGGTGGCAGGTTTAGGAAAGAATGAAGCAGTAGGAGGTCCTTGGACTGCAATGATGATTTTCACTTTTGCCATTTCTTTTATGGGTATAGTTCTTTCGCCTTCATTTTCTATGTGGAGTTATTCTGTAAAACATCCAAAGGCCTTTTCTTATTATCAAGTTTGGGGATCTGCTGTTATTGTAGGTTTATTATTATTTATATTTACAACATATCAAGGAATAGGTGCTAGCTTATTAGGAGCAAATGCGGATATCAATAGTAATGGACTTTCTATTAATACTTTATTACCAGAAATTTCTAAAGAAGATCATTCATTAATAATTTATCATATTATAGGTTTAATGGATAAACATGCTCTTTGGTTAACTGGTTTATTAGCAGTAGGATTGATAGCAGCACTACAGTCAACAGCAGCAGCTCTTTTAATGACATCAGGAAGCATTATCACGAGAGACTTATATAAAGCTTATATTAATAAAAGTATAAATTGGGAAAAAGAGCGTGCAGCGGCTCGCATAATAATGATGTTAATCTTTTTAGCATCACTTTATGTAGCAACATTTGCTAAGCCAGCGATGGTAATCTTTAGTGGAATAGCAATTTCTATAGCTTTTCAGTTCTTAATTGTTTTACTGGGACTGGTTTGGTTTCCTTGGATAACAAGAGGGGCAGCAATTTATGGATTGGTTATTGGAATAATCATTGTTATTTTAACAGAGACTATCGGACAACAAATTAGTGGCAATAGGCTACCTTGGGGAAGATGGCCACTAACAATCCATTCTGGAGTATGGGGATTAATATTTAATGTATTTATTTGTTTTTCTATCTCTGCTTTTTCTAATATTACAAAAATTGATATTTATAGATCGCATAGACAAAAGTTTCATGATTTTTTAAATGAACACATGGGATTGCATCCAAGCAGAACAAAGCTAAGATCTTTTGCTTATGTAATAGCATTGATCTGGCTTTTTTTTGGAGTTGGACCAGGACAAGTACTCGGAAATAATTTTTTTGGAGAACCTGGGGCTGGTTACGAAGCTTGGGTTTTAAAAATACCATCTATTTGGGGATATCAACTGATTTGGTGGTTCTTTGGTATAGGATTAATCTGGTTCCTAGCAAGCAAAATGGATTTATCAACTTTACCAAATAAACCAATTCAAGCAAATGATCTTTATAAAAAACCAGATGAGGTTCAAGGAGAAGTTAACTATATAGATAAAGTTGGAACAGGATATGGATGGATTTTAATCCTTGTAGGAATGGCAATATTCTCAATAGTATTTTATATTTATTTTGTATAATTAGTTATGACTTTAAACCCATTTAATTTCTACACAACACCCGGAATTCGATTTGGAAGTGGCCAAGCAAAAGATTCATGTAAAGAAATTTTTAAGCAACTTGGTTCTCGTGTTCTTTTTATTACTGACAAAGGACTAATGTCACTAGGCTTGACTAAGCCAACCATAGAAGAACTAAAAAAAAATGGTTCGGTTGAGGTGTTTGATGATGTTGAAGCTGACCCTTCTCAAAAAACACTTTTAAAAGCAATTGATGCTGGAAAAAAATTTAAGGCAACAGGAGTCATTGGTTTTGGCGGAGGATCATCAATGGATGTAGCCAAATTATCGGCATTAATACTTGGGTCAAATGAAGATTTAGAAAAAGCATGGGGAGTTGCAAATGCAAAAGGACCGCGTCTTCCTTTAGCTTTAGTTCCAACTACTGCGGGTACTGGTTCAGAAGTTACACCTGTATCAATCATCACAGTTGGAGAAGAAGAAAAAAAAGGAGTATCTTCACCAATAATTTTACCCGATTTAGCAATTTTAGATCCAGAACTTACACTTGGTCTTCCTGCTGCAACTACAGCATCAACAGGTATTGATGCTATGGTTCATGCAATTGAGGGATATGCCTCTTCAAATAAAAACAATAATGTTATTTCAAAAATGTTAGCGATCGAAGCACTTAAATTACTTGGAGGCTCAATAGAAAAAGCTGTTATAGATGGATCAAATGTTGAGGCTAGAGGCAATATGCTTATAGGCGCTATGTTAGCCGGAAAAGCTTTTGCAAACTCTCCTGTCGCTGCTGTTCATGCTTTAGCTTATCCAATAGGAGGAACTTTTCATATTTCACATGGTCTTTCGAATTCATTAGTTTTGCCCTATGTGCTTAGGTTTAATAGTGTTGATGTAAAAGCAGCAAAGTATTATGCTGAACTTGCACCATATGTTTTTCCAAAATTAGATATTAATAAGGGTACCCAAGCAGTGTGTGCAGAATTTATTGATAAATTGGAAGATTTGTCAAAAAGACTTGGTTTACCTCAGAAGTTAAGGGAAGTTGATATTCCAAAGAATGCTTGTGAGAAAATGGCAAGTGATGCAATGAAACAAACTAGATTATTAGTTAATAATCCTAGAGAAGTAACCGAAAAAGATGCGTTTAACATTTACCAGTCAGCTTGGTAGGGTAGATATATGAAAGATAAAGATATTTTTGAACCAACCACAAAATTTAACACAGGTATCAAGTTATATATGTTTCAAACAGGCTCAATTAAAACAAAATTAAAATTTATAAAAATGAATCAAAGTGAAGAACCTTATGAAATACCTGTACCATGGTTTTTGATAAAACATCCACAAGGAGACGTTATCATTGATGGTGGAATGCCAATAGAAGCAGCACTAGATAAACATAAACACTGGGGTTCAGTAGTCGAAGCTTATGATCCTGTAATGAAAACATCAGAATGGTGTAGAGATATGGTAAAAACTGTAAATACAAAACCTGAAGATGTTAAGTATGTGATACAAACCCATCTTCATTTAGACCACTCAGGAGCTATAGGACATTTCCCAAATGCCACTCATATTACTCAAAGACTAGAATATGATTATGCATTTAATCCTGACTGGTTTTCTGGTCCAGCTTATATAAGGGCAGACTTTGATAAACCAAATATTCGTTGGAAATTTTTGCAAGGTAAGAAGACTGATTTTTACGATGTTTATGGCGATGGAGTTATAAAAATAATATTTACCCCAGGACACACTCCTGGTCATCAATCTGTATTGGTTAAACTTCCAAAAACTGGCCATATGTTATTTACAGGTGATGCCTGCTACACAGGTGATCATTGGTGTGATAAATGTTTACCTGGACTTGTTGCTTCTTCTACCGATGCAGCAGAGTCTGTAAAAAAATTAAGAAAAGTAGCAAAGGAACATGATGCAAAAGTCGTTTGGGGTCATGATCCTGTTTCATGGCCTGGCTGGAAAAAAGCGCCTATGTTTTATTATGATTAAATTATGTTTTATTTTTTTATAAATTATGTTTTACTATTGTAAGCTATGAAAAATAATACAACTTTGATCAATTCGCTTCTTTCGACATACAATGTAAATACTTATATTAAAAATATTTCTTTAGTATTATTTGGTACTTTACTCTTAGCATTATCTTCAAAAGTTCAAGTTCCATTTTGGCCAGTACCAATGACCATGCAAACATTTATAGTCTTTATTATTGGTATGGCGTATGGTTGGAGGTTAGCGTTTTTTACATTGGTAGCTTATCTATTTGAAGGAGCATTAGGATTACCAGTTTTTGCTAAAGGTGGTGGATTACTTTACTTAACAGGACCCACAGCAGGTTATCTTTATGGCATGACAATAGCAGCTGGTGTTATAGGTGCTTTTGCGGAACTTGGTTACAACAATTCTTATTTTAAAAGTTTGATATCGTTACTAATTGGAACTTTTATCATCTTTTTATTTGGAGTTGGATATCTTGGTTCGGTAATTGGATACGATAAAGCATTAGCAGGAGGATTATATCCTTTTATTCCAAGCGAATTCTTTAAGATTGGTCTTGCAGTAGTTCTTATTCCATCTATTACCAAATATATTAGTAAGTAAATTTATTAAGATATAAAAACTTTTTTATTTATTTTCGAAGATTTGACAATTGCTTCCATAACTTTGACATTGTGGGCAGCCTCTGAACTTTTTACTCTATAATTCTTTTTTTTGTTACAGCTGTCAGCAAATTCTTGCAATTCCAAAAATAATGTATTTTTATTTATTAAATTTAATTTTTGTATTTTTCCATTTTTATTAACTATTTTGATTTTATTTTTGTCTATATCTGAAAAAATATTCATATTAGTTCCAAATACATTAAATGTTGTAGTGTAAGGGCAAGCAAAAATAGTTGTTAAGTTTCCTGTACAGTTTTTATTAAGTTCAAATAAAGCAGAAGTAGTATCGTCTATATTGACTTTAACAGCATATTTTTTTACTAAAGATTGTACAGACTTGACTTGTCCGCCAAAAAAACACATTAGATCTATCATATGTATACCTAAGCCAGCTATTGCTCCTCCAGGACTTTCTTTTCTGTTTGCGCGCCAAAATTTTTTTTTATAGTTTAATGCACCAGATGCGGAGAAATTTGAATCTATATGTAATATTTTTCCAATTTTTTTCTGGCGATTTAAATTATTTATAAAATCAGAAACGCTCGAATATCTTCTGTTATGACCAACAGACAAAGTTTTTTTATATTTTTTTGCAGTCAAATACATTTTTTTTGCATCTAAATATTTTGTTGCCATTGGTTTTTCTACAAAAACATGTTTTCCATGTCGTAATGCTTGAATCGCATGTTTTGCATGCAGTGAGTGTGGGGTCGTTAAGATTATTGCATTAATTTGAGGATCTTTAAGTATAGCTTTGAAAGAGTCATGGTAATGAGTTTTGTATTTTTTTGAAAAATCAATTCGTTTTTTTTTACTTTTAGAATAACAACTTACAATTTTAATTTTATTACTTTTTCCTTGGATTGATTTTGCTAGTTCATCTGACCACCAACCTAAACCTACTGAAGCAGCTTTAATCATATTTACTTTTCGCGTGGCAATGTAGATTTCATAAAATCTTTTTCTACAAAATTGCTAAACCACTTGTTAAGTTTTGGACTATCTGTTCTCCACTTATCATTAAATCTAAACATAGTGTAATCTAAGGCACACGCAATCGCTATTTGATCCATGGTTAAATAACTATCATCATAATTATTCCAATTATTTTCTAGCCATTTAATGGTTCTTATAATTCTTATTTCTTGTTTGTTGATAAAATTTTTGCTTTTTTCATTATCAGGCCTGATTGATTCCATGCGTCTTTCCAAGACAGATTCCATTAATCCGTTAGCAATTGAAGTTATCGACATTATTTCCCAATAGTTTTTTTTAGGAAATAACGTATTTTTTTTTGAAATAGAATCAAGATACAAGCAAATATTGTCACTATCCATAATAGCCAATCCATTAATCACTAACGTTGGGATTTTCCTTATAGGATTGTGTTTGTCCAAAAAATCGGCTTCATAAATATTAATAATTTTTTCTTCTAAGTTAATTTTTTGTACTAAAGAAGTTATTTTAGTTTTTCTTCCAAAAGGAGAATTTGGACCATTGTATAATATTATTTGGTCTTGCATAAAAATTACAATTTACAGATAAGAAAAAAAATATTGATAACGAGAAATGTTGTAATCTCTTGTTTTAGTTGTTCATAATTTATGTCTCTGGGGTCGGTAGAAGATAAAGCCACATCAACCAAACTTTTAGTTTCTTCTGTTGATATTCCTATGTCTTCAGAGAGATCATGTATTATTGCTAAGTATGAAGATTCTTTTGTTTCTTTTTTTTTCATTCAATGACTACCGCTACTGTACCTGGGTCAATGCCTTCTTGATCATTGACAACATTAACTTTAACCACTTTTCCATCAACAGGAGCGTCATGATGAACTTCTGTTTTCATAACCTCCATAATAAATAAAGGATCTCCTTTTTTTACCATATCTCCTTCTTTGACTAAAACTTTCCACATATTTCCTGGGACAGTTGTTTTTACTTCAGTTGCCATAAAACTCTTTAATATTAATTTTTAATTAAAAAAACGAACTTTTATATTTTTCATTCCTTTTTTTCCATAATTTTATTTCTAATTTTTTCATCTAATTTTTCTTTATCAAAATCTACTACTTTAATATGATCAATTTTATTGATTTGTTTTTTTCTAATTAATATATCTTGCTTGTTAGAAGAAACTAAACTTGCTTCACTGCAAATCTTTCTTTGTTCGGCTCTTAATATTTGTGCTTTTTCAACTGAGATTTCGACAAAATTAAAACTATCCCCTGGCTTTGCTTGTCCAAGTTTCCAAAAAGAAGCTGATGGAACGGTATAAGGGACTATAAATCCTCCCATACTTGGACCATCGTTAACTAGTATTATTGGAGTTTGTCCAGCTAAATTAATTGCACCTACAGGATATCCTTGGTCGATAATATTTGAAGGAAATGTTCCATGTTCTAAACCTTTGTGAGTTGCTTTTTTTGTGAATGTCCAATTTGGTCCATCTAATCTATAGCCAGTTCTGTCACTTTTAGACTGAAGTTTCCAATCAGAATTTAAAAACATTTTATGTCCTTTTTCATCAACCCAATCATCGTTAGGACCTTTAACGACTTCTACAGACCATTTTTTATTTGTGGACATAACAGGTATAGAGCTTTTTTTAATTTTTCTACCAGCAACAGACTTAGATTTATTTAAGGGAATAATCTGACCATCTTGAATTGCTTTTCCATCGATACCACCAACTCCCGCTTTATGAAAAGTTGATCTTGAATCTAGCCATGGTGTGGTATTTATTCCTCCCGAAAAAGAAATGTAAGATCTTGCTCCTATTGTTGCAAAAGCCATTTCTAAAACCTGATCTTTTTTAACTTGCAAGCTTTCCCATAAAGGAACTGGAAAACCATCTATTGTTGGAGACATGTCAGCTCCAGTGATAGCAATAACCCTATCACTATTAAATTGAAGAGTAGGTCCCATAAACTGACATTCTAAAGCTGCAGTTCCAGGTTCATTCTCAACTAGAACATTAGCAAGTCTAAAAGACCAACTATCCATTGGACCTGAAGGCGGAAAACCTAGATTTAGAGTCCCAATTCTTCCAGGATAATCTTGAACAGAAGTTTCTAGACCTTTTTTAATTACTTTTACCATAAATATTAAAATCTTTTTGTTTGATCAATCGTAGTTAACCATTTTTTGTAATTTTTTACCGAGAATTTCTGATACTCAATAATATTGTAATCATAAGTTCCGTCTTCCACTTTTTTTGATACATGATCAAATTCCTCATATGTTGTTGGAACAAATTTTACTCTATCTCCTGGTTGGAAAAGACAAATGTTGTTTTCAAATACTGGAAAACTTTTTTTTGTATCCCAGATTGGAACAGGAATAATACCAAAAATTTGGTATCCACCTGGCAATCTGTCAGGGTATATTGATGTGGAAGCGCCTCCCATTCCAACAGTTCCTTTTGGCGTCCATGTTCGTGGGGGGTTATATTTTGGAACTGTAAGTTTACATCTTGGATCAAGAGCCATCATAAATGGAAGACCAGGCCAAAAACCTATAGCAGAAACCCAATATTCTGTTCCAGAATGCACTCTTACAAATTGTTCAGTACTTTCAAGATTGTTTAATTCTGTAATAAGTTCAGGATCAGGTTTCTTTTTTGCAATTTTGTTTGAATAATCTTCAACACATTCTTTCGTCCATTTATCAAGATAAACAGTAGGAAAAGAAAAAATTCTACTATTAATTTCTATATCATCAGAAGGACCTAAAGAATCTACAAGAGATTTTAGTTCGTTTTTTAAATCATTAAACTTTATTTCTTCTGGTTCATAATGTACTAGCATTGAAGTAAAGCACGGAGATGTTTCGTACACTCCTTTAATCTTATTATCTTTGATTGCCTTAGCTAAGTTTTGAGCAGTAAAATTTAATTCTAAATTCATAATATTGCCAAACTCAATAAGCATATATTTATCACCAGCAGGCAAAAATTTAGGTGTATCATAAATTTTACCTTTAACATTTTTAACTTCTGTTTTTACTCCAGTTTTTGTTTTTTTATCTTTTGAAGAAACAATGTTTTCAAAAGCTTTTAAATCTTTTTCTGTATAATTTTGTCCGTTTTTACTTTTAGGAGTTTTAGCAATAATTTTTTCAAAAGCTTTTACATCTTTATCACTGTATTCTTGTTTAATTTTTGTGGTATCTTGTTTTTTGATTGGTAAAATATCTTCTTTTTCTTTAACAAATGAAGCTAAATTATTTTCAATAAATTTGGTATTAAAATTCGCTTCTTCAAAAGTTTTGTTTTGAAGTACAGATATCAAAAAAGATTTATTAGTATTAATTCCCTCAATTTCAAATTCTTTCAAATATTGTACCATGTTATTAATACTTTCAGTTCTATTAGAACCTTTAGAAATAATTTTTGCTATCATTGGATCATAATAAAAAGATATATCATCTCCTTCATCAACACCAATATCTAATCTAATATTTGTCAAACTGATATTTGGAATTTTAAGTTTTGAAATTTTTCCAGGTGAAGGAAGAAAATTTTTTGAAGGATCTTCAGCATACAATCTACACTCAATGGCATGCCCGGTTCTATTAATTTTATTTTGTTCTGTTAAATCAAGATCAATACCTAATGCAAACTTAATTTGCATTTCAACCAAGTCAGAATTTGTTATAGATTCTGTAACAGGATGTTCTACTTGAATTCGTGTATTCATTTCTAAAAAGTAGAATTTTTTTTCGTCTACATCATAAATAAATTCTATTGTTCCAGCACCTTCATATTTTTGATTGGTAGCAAAATTTACTGCACTTTCTGCCATTTTATTTATAATTTCAGGTTCTACTTTTGGTGCTGGGCTTTCTTCAATAATTTTTTGAAATCTTCTTTGTATTGAACAATCTCTTTCATAAAAATGAACAGCTTTTTTTTCACCAAAACCAAAAATTTGTATTTCTATGTGTCTTGCATTTTTTATAAATTTTTCTAAAAAAACATCACTATTGCCAAAGGCTTTCTTTGCTAAATTTTTTGTTTTTTCTATAGATTTAACTAATTCACTATAATTGTTTACAATTTGCATTCCTATTCCACCACCACCTGCACTAGCTTTTATTAGAATTGGAAAGCCAATCTCATTACATTTTTTTTCTAAATCATCTTTTTCTAAATCTTTATTATTCAAACCAGGACAAATGGGTAGATTGCTTTTTAAGGCTAAATCTCTAGCTATATCCTTGTTACCCATAGACACGATAGTATTGGGTCTAGGTCCTATCCAAACAATACCAGCATCCATTACTTTTTGTGCAAATTGATCATTTTCAGCCAGAAAGCCGTACCCAGGATGAATAGCATCAGCTTTTGTTTTTTTAGCTGCTTCAATTATTTTATTTGAAGATAAATAGCTATCCTGCGCTTTTGAAGCACCTATATGTACCGATTCATTAGCTTTTCTTACATGTTTACTATTTTTATCTACGTCAGAAAAAACCGCAATTGAATGAAGATTCATTTTTTTACAGCTGTCAATAATTCTGCAAGCTATTTCCCCACGGTTAGCAACTAATATTTTTTTCATTTACTTATTTTTTTGAGAGAGCGTTCTTTAGCTTTGTAATAATTTCTACAGCATTAGGTGTATCGGAATGTACGCAAATCGTATCGCATCCTACATCTATGTCAGTACCACTTGTAGTTTTAACTTTTTTTTCTGAAACTGCTCTTAAACAACGTTTAACTGCAAGCTTACTGTCATACATCGACTGTTTACCTTTTGCTATGACTAATTTACCATTTTTGTCGTAATCTAAATCTGCATAAAATTCTGCAACAAAATCAAGTTTTCTTTCCTTTTTATAAATTTTTTCATGGGCAGTATTTGCCATTCCAAAAATACTAACATTAAAAGGTGCAACAGCATCTGCTATAGCTCTACACATCTCTTCATCTTTTGAAGCCATAACATATAATGATCCATGAGGTTTGATGTGATTTAGAGGCATATCTAATTCATCTAAAAAAGCTTTAAGCGCACCAACTTGATACATAATCATATTTTTTAAATCTGATTTTGGCATTTTCATTTCTCTTCTTCCAAACCCTTGTAAATCAGGAAAAGAGGGGTGGGCTCCAACTTTAACTTTATGTTTTTTTGCTAACTCAACAGTTTTTTTCATATGATTAGGGTCTGAAGCGTGAAAACCACAAGCAACATTGGCAATATCAATTAGAGGCATTATTTCTTCATCATTACCAGCCGAATATATTCCAAAACTTTCACCCATGTCGCAATTAATTTTTGTCATTTTATTTTTCTTCATTTTAAATTTGCGATCTAATATGTGGTGATCTAGCGTATAGAGCAACCATCGGTATAATTAATAAACCTAATATAAACTGTTGTCCTTGCCAACTTAAACCCCAACCAACTAGTACAGTTGTAATTATTTGTAAAATCAAAACTCCAATTACACTCAATCCGTATCCACCAACACCTCCTAATAAAGAAGTTCCTCCAACTACAACTGCAGCAATTGTTAAAAACAAATAAGTATCACCAACTCCTATAAAACCACCTCCGCTCCAACCTAAAAGTAATGCACCAGTTAGAGCTGCAAAAAAACCACTAATTACATAAGCTCCAACCCAGTACCCTCTTTCAGAAATAGATAGTCTTGCTGATGATAAACGACTTCCTCCAAGAGCATAAAGATTCCTTCCCCATTTAGTTAAACGAAGAGCAACAATTATAATTATAGAAGCGACAATCCAAATTAAAATAATAGGAGGAATAGGCAGTCCCACAGTTTTACCATTCATAGAAGCAATATTTCTCATCCAATCTGGCACAACACCGAAAACTGTACCTGCAGAAAAAGTACCCATTGCTACAAGAATTTGAACACCTCCCTTAACAAAAAAACCAACACCTAAAGTTAGTATTAATGCCTGACCTTGTAGTCTAAAGCTTAAGATACCGTTTACTAATCCTACTATTAGACCTAATAGTAACACAGCAACTAAAGCCAACCACGGAGCCACACCTTTAGAAATTAAAGACATTAGAGCAACATTGGATGCTCCAATCAGAAATGGAATTGATAAATCAAGACCACCTAATAATGCAACAAATGTTTGACCCACTGTTGCCAAACCTAAAAATGCCGCAAAAACTAACATTGATTTCATGTTAAGAAGTGAAAGGAATCCAGGTATGGTAAGAGCTCCTATTATAAACAATGCAATTAAGACAGAAATACCAATAAACACACTTTTTTGGGCAGTAATGTACTGACCAACAACTCCCATTAATATGATAATTCCTAGAAATATTAAAAAAGATACTAAGGTACGACCAGAAAAGAAACCTTCAGCAATAAATGAAACAAAAATAAAAACAAGTATTAATAAAATAAAAGCTAATGTTTTCCATTTATGTTCACGAATATTTTTGAAGAAGAAATTTTCTTCATCTTCTCCAGCTACATCTTTTCCTTCTTTTGGAAATTGAGAAAGTATGTTTTGTTTTAAATCACTATCAATCCATCTAATTGAAAAGTGATACCAACCCCACAATATTAATCCAGTTACCGCTATTGAGAAGGTGACTATGTTCATCCAGTCAGCACCATCATACCAACCTAGTATTGCAGTACCTATACCGCACAAGATAGCAAACAATAAACCTAAACCTTTAAAGAAAAGAAAAGCAGATCTTCTCATATTATTTCACCTCGTCCCATTGACTTAACTGACTATCTCGAGCTATTTTTTCTCTATAGATTCTCATGAATTGCCAGACTAAAGGAGTAAGTGGCACTCCAACAACAAATACCGCTATAATTTTGTAAAGCGAATATCCAACAGAATAAAATAATGCAGACCATAAAAGTACTGCAAAAATAACTATGTACATATACGGTGCAAAACGTTTGTAACTTCCTTTGTGTCCCATATTTAAAAATAAAAAATATTGTAATAAAAAAACAGCAAGTATGCTAAAAGCAAATTGTGCATAACCAGTCCTTATAGTTTCATAAAAAAATCTTTTTGGTTCTTGATATTTTACTTGAGATATATCTCCAATATTTAATTCACTTATTATCTGGGGTTGATAAAGTGAAGGATCATTGGGTATAAATGTATTTCCTCCAACAAAATAGGTAAATAGTATGGCTAAAACACCTAATCCAAAAATATAAACATTTGTGAGATTTTTTATTTTTGAATGAACAAATGGTGCTGTAATAACAAAAAGTAATAAAATTACTAATATGACACCGTAACCTTGGATACCAAAAAAGCTTTTATCGGTATTTTCAATCAAATTATTATAAGAAACACCTTTTAAAACAATCATTGTTAAGGCAGCTAGAAAAAAAAGCATAGCAGTTGATTTTGCACGACTACTAAATTGTGGTAGCATTGCTATAACAATTAAAGAAGCAAGAAGAATAACTCCAGCAATATAAATTATACTATACGTTGTTCCCGAAATTAAAGCGAAGTCAGAAATATTTGAAACATAATTTATTTTTTCAAGACTAAAATATTGAGGTGATGAAGTTTCAATACTACTTACTTGATTTGATTGTAAACTTATTCGTTCAGTATCTTTTAGTAAATCTTTTTCTTTATCTTCAGGATCAAATATTAATCCTGCAACTATGATGGCAACAATGACAGCAAAAGATATGGTAGAGGGACTTCGATGTACGGAAAGAAGATAAAGAAGAAGAGCAAGTCCTGCCAATCCAATAATTATATAAAGCATTATTGTTCCAGGAGTTTCTGTTAACCGAACTACAGAGTGCCCTGCTAGAGAGCCACCTTGAGCAGTTCCTTCTCCCGTTGTTGTTCCTGCTTCACCTTCCTCAACAATAATATTTCCTGTTGCATCTATTTTACGTACTTTTTGTCCTCTTTCGTATGCTTTAGAAGCTTCATCTATGTCTTTTACAGCTTCAGTTTCAACAACAATAGGTTGATCATAAACTGAATGAAGCACAACAAACAAACCAGCTAAGGACATAAGAATGAAAAAAACCATAACAGACAAACCCTTAGTAACTCTTTGTACATATGGGAGAAGAAGGCTTACAAGCAAAGCAATAACTAGAACAGCTCCGTAAGATAAATCAGAGACAAAGCTTTGTAATCTTTCAAATCTAAAAGTAACTAAAATATAATTGATTAAATAAAGGGTCCCAGCACCTAAAATTGCTCCAAAAGCACCACCTCGACCACCTATAAGGCTAGCTCCACCAAGAACCAGTGCGGTTACTCCTAAAAGTGTATACTTAGTTCCTTGTATAGGATCTCCAGAGCCAACCAGGGCAGTAAAACATATTGCAGATAATGCAGCAAAAACTCCAGATATTAAGTGTGCAACTATTCTTACCCAGTTAATTTTAACACCGCTTGTAAAAGCGGCACGTTCATCTGCACCCATTAATCTTAAATGACCCCAAAAAGCTGTGTGGGTTATGATATAAAATAAAATTGTTGCTAAAATCAGCAGAAGAAATATTTCATTAAATATTGTAAAGCCTTCTCCCCAAGGTATTAGCCAATCTGGTGCAATCCCACCTGGACGAGATAGAATAACAAGATTAATTCCAGTGAATGCTAAAAAGCCTGCCAGTGCTACTATGATTGGTGAAACTCTCACAAACACTACAATCAAAGCATAGAACAGTTGCCAAATTAAACCCATGGCGATAGCATAAATGAACCAACCAACAGGTGTTTCTAAATATCCATGAGCATATAATTGGATACTACTGACATTTATAAAACCCATAAAGGGACCAATAGATAAGTCAACACCTCCTCGGCCAGCCATAACAATAAATGTTAAAGCATAAGTTGTTAATATGAGTGGTGCACTAAGAATTATTGCACTACCAATACCTGATTGTGAGATTATAATTGGACTTCTTATCATTGCTAAAATTAATAACGAAAAGAAAATAAAAATTGGCACCATAAGATACTTATTTGACGAAGTATCTACACTTGATCTAAAAGCTTTTGTTATTTTATCTACTACTTCCATAAATTAATCAAAATAAACAACTTTAATTTTTTCAATACCTACTTTATTTTTAAAATTTTTTTCTCTTTCATTTAACTTGTTAAAATCAATTATTTTAATTTTTTTGTTATCTATCTTAGAATTATTTTTGTTTTCACTTTCATTTTTTGTATTTCCTTTGGACTTGATTATTTTATCAAATGAACCTATGTCTTTATCCGTATACTCAGTAGTAGCGTTTAAAGTTTCAGTTTTATTATTTAAAGGTTTGCTATCGTCAAAAGTTGTGAATTGTTTAAGTTTTTTAAAATTCTCAAAATCTGATGGTGTGTAGTCTTTTGTTTTATTGACTTTTTTAGATGAAGATTCATTATTATCAATATTCATAATTTTATTGAAATTTCTATTGTCAGATACTGCATATCTAACAGGATGACTGTTATTTTGATTATTATTTAATTTATTAACTTTAAATTCTTTGAAATTTTTTAACTTTTCAAAGTTAATCAAATCTTCATCTGTATAATAATTGTTTATATTTTCTTTTTTCATTAAAATGTTTTTATTTTTATTTTTTTATCTTCAGATTTCTTTTCTTTTTCAAAATCCACAACTTTTACAATTTTTTTAGTTGGAGTATCTAAATTTTTTACATAAGTATCATTACCATTTGCTTTTTCTGAAATGTTAGTATTATTTGATTTGCCAATACTAGTAGATCCTATGCCTGCTGTTTGGCCAAACATTCCTTCAAGTAAAGTATCTGCGTTAACTTTTTCATTTTCAAAAATGTCGAATATAGTACCGTGTCTAAACACAACAACTTTAGGACAAAGACCTATGAACTCTTCTAACTCACTAGATAAGAAAATAACTGTATTTCCTTCTTCTACAAAATTTCTAAGATGAGTATATAAATCCCTTTTGGTGCTTACATCAATACCTCTAGCAGGGTCATTTAGGACAAGAATTTTTGGATGTGTTGCCAAAGATCTGGCTATCATGACCTTTTGCTGATTTCCTCCACTTAGCGAACCTATAAGATTATCTTTTGGACCAGTTTTAATGCTTAGTCTTTCAACTTCATAATCATATATACCATTTAACTCAAGCCAGTTAATAAAACCCAACCACCCCGCTTTACTTGTTGTTCGATAAAGTGGAACTACTAAATTTTCATAAATACTTAAATTAGGAAGTATTCCTTCTTTTTTTCTATCTCCTGAAACAAAAGAAATTCCATTGTTTTTTGCATCCATCAAAGAATTATATTTTACAAATTTATCATTAATATTTACAACTTCAGTAGTACCCCCATGAGATTCTTGTACACCCGCTAAAATTTTAACAAAATCATCTTGGCCATTGCCATCTAGCCCTGTAACACCTACTATTTCTCCTTTACGAACTTCAAAATTAACTGGTGTACTTTCAGGCCAAACAACTAAATTTTCAGCCCTCATTACCACTTTGTCAGTCTTTGTTTTTACTGCAACAGATGTTGATTTTTCTCCCGATTCAACTCTCCCAGTCATTAATCCTAATAAATTTTTTTCGTTAAGATCTTTTTTTTCTAGAACTCCTACATCTTTACCGTCTCTCATAACTGTTGCTTTATCACTTATACGTATTAATTCAGCTATTCGATGAGTAACAATAAATACTGCAACACCGTTATCACGCAGTTCTCTCATTTTTTTAAATAATCTTTCAGTTGAGTCAAAATCGAGTGCTGCAGAAGATTCATCAAGAATTAATACTTTCGTATTTTCACGTAAAAAAGCTCTACCAATCGTGATCCAAGCTTTAATGGGTAATGATAAATTGAATACTTGAGTATATGGATCTATATATTCGCCTGCAAGATCTTCCATAAGTTCTTGTGCTTTTAAGACTTTTTCTCTTTGTGTTAAATTTTTGTACCAAAAGCTATCTGAACCAACAAACAAGTTGTCTACAACCGAAGCTTCTTCAGCGATCATAACTTCTTGGAAAACAGTAGCTATACCCATTTCTCTTGCCATAACAGGTGAAGTAGGAGTGTGACCCAATACAGAAACTTTGCCTTTATCAATTGGCAAAACGCCAGACATTACTTTTGCTAGTGTACTTTTTCCACAACCATTACCTCCAACGATTGCATGAATCTCACCAAAATTTGCATTAAAATTAACTCCGTTAAGAGCTTTAGTTACACCAAAATATTTATGAACATCTTGGACATAAATATCACCGGTAATAGTTTTTGATTTGTCAGACAACACCTCTTTGTTAGAGGTGTTGTCTTTTATATTTTTTTCTGCACTCATACTTTAACTTAAAGTATTAGTGAGAACTTGGATCGTATTTCTCTGGATCTGAAGGATTATCAAAGAATGTTTCTACATAGGATCTTGGAGCCCAGCTTTCAATTCCTGGATTATCCCAACCTGTAGAATTTCTATCACAATCTTCATTTAACACTGCTGCGATATCATCAAAGCTTTTTGTTGCAGGACCAACCAATATAGATTGAATTCTTGGACCTTGCCCTTGTAAAGTTCTGATCATTACATCAACACCAAACTCCACTTCATCTCCTGGAGGCCAAGCATATATTGCTTCATCAATGTAACCTGGATTTTGTCTCCAATAACATAGAGCACCTAGCTCTCCACCTAATGCGATTGGTGGAATTGGATCACGTCCAGACTGAAGTAATGCTTGTAAAGTTCCAGTCTCTCCTGAAGATTGAACAGCAATACCATGTATCTCTATTGGGTTACTTGATAACCATTGAGATAATTCTTTCTGTGCAACTTGTGATGTCCAGTTATGTGCTAACTGTGCAACAACTTTTATGCCAGGATATTGTGCTAAACCTTCTTTCATTCCATCACTCTGTTGGTCAGATGCAGAATAACCAGGAATTCCGTCCATGATTATTACATTACCTTTTTCACCAATTAGTTCAGCCATCCATGCACCAATATAATAACCAACTAGTCGGTAGTTAACTGATGTGTTGATTGAATATGGCGAAGTAGTAAATCCTGTAAAAGAAAGTGTCGGAATACCTTTTTCCCAACCATATTTAATTGTTTGGTTAAGCGCCGTTAAGTTTGAACAGCAGATAATAATGGCATCAACTTTTCCACCATCTATCATCTGTCTCATTTGCTGAATTTGCAAAGTGTCATCCAAATTTGACTGGGTTATAACGATTTCATCAACCATTCCTAACGCCTTCCATTTTGGATAAACCACTTCCATCAGTCTTTCCATTGCACCTTTACGCCAAGTATTACCAGCATAAGTACTAGCATAACCTATTGTCCAAGGTGGTTTTCTAGGACTTTTCCAGCCCTTCATGACCGTTGGTCCTAAAGGTTGATCTTTGTCCATAAAGTCCATGTTGTATACATAGTCTCTCATGTCTTTAGGCACTTTACTTAAGCATTCCGTACACAACTCTTGTGCAGAGGCAACGTTAAAAATTCCTAAAATCCAAGAGAATAGAACAACATAAAATAACTTTTTTATTTTCATAGTTTTCCTCCTTATTTATTTTTTTATTTTGTCATGTATAGGCTGGTATTTCCAGGTTTATGAATAGCTTTTTTATATATATAGTTTTTATATGTTAAATTTTTGTTTGTTTTTAATGAAAAAAATATACTAAGCTGAGATAAATAATTGTTGATAATTTATTCTAATAAGGGTTGAATCAACTTATATTTTATTAATATTTTTTTATTTATTTTATGAAAAATTTTTTTTTAGTTCTGATATTTTTTTTATTCTCTTCAACAAGTTTGCTTGCTGAATATCGATTAGAACCAGTTAATTGTACTATAAAAAAAAAAGATAATTGTGGAGCATATCTTTACAATACCAAAACAGGATCAACTTATTTTTGCAATTCATCTAAATGTACTGAGATATTAGAAGCTCTAGAAGAAGCAGGTGTAGAAGAAGTTAAGGGAACAAAAAAATCTAAAAAATCTAAAATACCTAAAAAACCTAAAAAAAAGAAATCAAAAATACCTAAGTTTAAAAAGAAAAAATCAGAATAATTTATTGTTCCTTTT
>CACLNK010000005.1 GCA_902608305.1 uncultured Pelagibacteraceae bacterium
TATCAATTCTGCAAAGTGTTTTAATTTTTTTAATACTTCCGTCTGCATATTTAATTTCCACTCCTACATTATTTCTAGGATTAATGCCGTTTTTAAGGTTTAAAATATCAATTGTCTCCGAGCCAATAAAATTCAAATTTAATCTATTTAGATCATTGATAAATTGCAAAGGAAGAATGCCCATACCAATTAAATTAGATCTATGAATTCTTTCAAAACTTTCTGCTAAAACTGCTTTAATACCAAGAAGCTTTGTACCTTTTGCAGCCCAGTCTCTTGATGAACCTGTTCCGTATTCTTTTCCACCAATAACAACTAGTTCTATACCTCTTTTTTTATATTCTTCAACAGCTTCATAAATAGGAACAATTTTTCCTTCTGGATATAGTTTGGTAAATCCTCCTTCGGTGCCAGGAGCCATTTCATTTTTAATTCTAATATTAGCAAATGTTCCTCTCATCATGACTTCATGATTTCCTCTTCTTGATCCATAAGAATTATAATCCTTGGGTAAGATTTGGTGCTTCATAAAATATTCGCCTGTTGGACTTTCTTTTTGAATAGAGCCTGCTGGAGAAATATGATCGGTTGTAATCATATCTCCTAATATCAATAATGGTCTAGCATCTTTAATGTCTTTAAATTCTTCTGGTTCGTCACTTAAGTTATCAAAAAAAGGTGGTTTTTTTACATACGTTGATCCCTCGTCCCATTTGTAAATACTGCTCTTTTCAGTCTTTATTTTTTGCCATTGCTCTGGTCCTTGTAAAACATTTGAGTATCTTTTTACAAACATTTCAGCATTTAATGAATGTTTTAAAGTATCTTCTATTTCTTTATTCGTTGGCCAAATATCCTTTAAGTAAATATCTTTGCCCTCGATATTTTTTCCTAAAGAATCTTTATATAAATCAAAATGCATTGAACCAGCTAAGGCATACGCAACTACTAGTGGTGGAGATGCTAAATAATTTGCTTTAATTAAAGGGGAGATACGACCCTCAAAATTTCTATTTCCAGATAAAACTGAAACAGCATATATATCGTTTTTCTTGACTGCTTCGGCAATTTTTTCAGGTAATGGTCCTGAATTACCTATACATGTTGTACATCCATAACCAACAAGATTAAAGCCCAATTTATCTAAAAAAATATTTAAACCAGCTTTGGCAAGATAATCTGTTACAACTTGTGAGCCAGGCGCTAAAGAAGTTTTTACCCATGGTTTAGTATCTAATCCTAACTCAACAGCTTTTTTTGCTAACAAACCAGCTCCAATTAAAACATTTGGGTTTGATGTATTGGTACAAGAAGTAATTGCTGCAATTAAAATTGAGCCATCTTGAATTTCATAATCTGAGCCTTCTACTTTAGAAACATTAGGAGATTTTCTTTTGGTTTCATTTTTAGACACTTGTATAAAATTTGAAGACGCATTTGTGAGAAAAACCTTATCCTGAGGTCTTTTTGGTCCTGAAATAGTTGGAACCACTTTTGACATATCTAAAGATATTGTGTCTGTAAATTCAATTTCATTACTTACCCATAAACCTTGATCTTTAGCATACGCCTCAACAATTTTTATCGTTTGCTCATCTCTTCCTGAAAACTTAAGATACTTTAAAGTTTCTTCATCGATAGGAAAAAAACCACATGTCGCACCATATTCAGGTGCCATATTTGCAATAGTAGCTCTATCTGCAAGAGTTAGATTTTTTAAACCTTCTCCATAAAACTCTACAAATTTTCCAACAACTTTCTTGTCACGAAGCATTTTAACAACTGTTAAAACTAGATCTGTTGCAGTTGTTCCTTCTGGTAATTTATTTTTTATTTCAAAACCAATAACTTCTGGAATAAGCATAGAAATAGGTTGCCCTAGCATTCCTGCTTCTGCCTCAATGCCGCCAACCCCCCAGCCTAATACTGACAAACCATTAACCATTGTTGTGTGACTATCTGTGCCAACCAAAGTGTCAGGAAATATATATTTTTCATTTTTATAATCAGCTTTCCAGACTACTTTTGATAAATATTCTAAATTAACTTGATGACAAATACCTGTTCCCGGAGGAACAATTCTAAAATTACTAAATGCTTGTTGACCCCATTTTAAAAAAGAATATCTCTCGCTATTTCTTTGAAATTCAATTTCAACATTTTTTTCCAATGAGTCTTTATTTGCAAACCTATCCACTTGGACAGAGTGATCGATTACCAAATCCACTACCGAAAGTGGATTAATTGTATTTGGATCTTTATTTTTTTCTTTAACGGCCTCTCTCATTGCTGCAAGATCTGCTACAGCGGGAATGCCTGTATAATCTTGTAGTAAAACTCTTGCTGGACGATAAGCTATTTCGGTGGATGATTTTTTGTTTTGAAGCCAATTTTTTAATGCTTCGATTTGCTTTTTTGTAACAGTTAAATCATCTTCATATCTTAATAAATTTTCTAATAGTACTTTTAAGGATTTTGGAAGTTTTAAAATTCCATCTAAACCATTCCTTTCAGCTTCTGAAAGAGAATAATATTTATAATCTTTTCCATTAATAGTTATTGATTTTAAAGAATTATAAGAATTTTTTTGCCCAGGTTTCATTGTCTATAAATAAAATGTAGCTATACAACTTACAAGAAGGAATGACATAACATAATTAAAATTTTTAATAAATTTTTCATTTGTCGCAAATTTTCTTAAAAACTTACCTAAAAATGACCAAAACGAAATACTAAAACAGGCAAAAAAGAAAGATACTCCTATTATCCAAAGAGAATGCATCAAATAGTAATTTGTAGTATCTACAAATGTTACAATTGTAATAACAGCTACAGATACACCTTTTGGATTGATAAATTGAAAAAAATAACTTTCTAAAAATTTAACAGGATTGTTAAGCAAATTTTCAGAATTTAATTTTGAAAATGAAATTTTATATGCCAAATAAATTAAAAAAATTGAACCTAAAACTTTTAATACATCTTGAATAATAGGATACTTTTTAAATGGAAATATTAAACCAAGATCTAAAATAGTTATCATTGAAGTGTATCCTAAAGCTACTCCAAACATATGTGGGAGAGTTTTCCTTATACCAAAATTAAACGAAGAATAAGAAGCCAAAATATTATTAGGACCTGGTGTACAGCTTGTTACAAAACAAAATAACATTAATGATAGTAAATTTGGATGCATAATTTAATAAATTTATTTAAGCAATTTTTAAACCGTTTTTAGTCGGTTGAGATGGATGTAGCAAAACTACCTTACCATCTTCTTCAAGAACTCCTAGAACAAGAAATTGAGATTTAACTCCTGCAATATTCTTTTCTGGAAAATTACAAACACCGATTACTTGTTTTCCTTTTAAATTTTCTTCATTATAATAATGTGTGATTTGTGCAGAAGATTGTTTAACTCCAATTTCTTTTCCAAAGTCAACTTCAATTATTAAAGAAGGTTTTCTAGCTTTATCATTTTTTTTTACTGATAATACAGTACCTATTCTAATATCAACTTTATCAAAAATATCGTAGGTTATTTGTTCTTTCATGTGTTTACTATATAATAGATTTTATTTATGAGTACAGAAAATAATTTAGATCCAGTTTTTAAAAGTTCTTTAAAAATTTTGTCCGATCTTATCGCATTCAAAACTGTTTCGGGTGAAGATAATAATTCTCTAATTAATTATTGTGACAAAATATTGAATAAACTAGGAGCAACTTCTTTTAAAACATATGATGACGAAAAAAAAAGAGTTAATCTATTTGCGACATTAAAAGCAAATATTCCTAGTAAAAAAAAACCAATAATTTTTTCAGGACATACTGACGTTGTTCCTGTTTCTAAAGATTGGAGTACAGATCCGTTTGTAGCAACTATTAAAGATGAAAAAGTTTTTGGTCGTGGAACTTGCGACATGAAAGGATTTATTGCATGTACTTTAGCTTATGCACCAATTTTTTCAAAAACAAATCTTGATAGAGATATACATTTTTCTTTTACTTTTGATGAAGAAACAGCATGTCAAGGAGCTCCCCTTTTAATAAATGAATTAAAAAAAAAAGGTATGAATTCAGGAATTTGCATTGTTGGTGAACCAACTAGTATGAAAATTATTGATGCTCACAAAGGTTGTTATGAATACACTACTTACTTTAAAGGTTTAGCGGGTCATGGATCTGCACCAGATAAAGGAATAAATGCTGTTGAATATGCTGTCAAATATATAAGTAAACTAATTGAACTAAGAGAAATTTTGAAAACCAAAGCACCAAAAAATTCTATTTTTCATCCACCATATACTACAATTCAAATTGGAGGTATTTCTGGAGGTATTGCAAGAAATGTTATTGCAGACAGATGCCAAGTTGATTGGGAAATGAGACCTGTAATTAAAAAGGATGGTGAATTTGTTAATAATGAGATGGACAAATACGTTAGTACAAAACTTTTACCTGAAATGACTAAAGTGTTTCCAAAATCTTTAATTAAAAAAGAAATAATAGGAGAAATTATTGGGTTTAATAGATTAGAAAAATCTGAAGCTTGTGAATTCATATCAAGTCTTACAGGTGACAATTCTAGAGAAGTTGTTTCTTTTGGTACTGAAGCAGGACTATTTCAAGAAATTGGCATTAGTACAGTTGTTTGTGGACCTGGATCAATTGAACAAGCCCATAAAATAGATGAATTTGTTACCTTAGATCAAATAAAAAAATGCTTAGTCTTATTAGAAGGAATTAAAAACAAATCTAGCATAAATTAATTTTCATTCCATCCGCCAACAGTCTTGACTTCCAAAAATTCTTCTAACCCGTGAGCTCCAGCTTCACGACCAATTCCAGAATGTTTATATCCTCCAAATGGAGCATCCACTGCTATTCCTGCGCCATTAACATCTACCATTCCTGATCTTAATTTTCTTGCAACTCTATTGGCTTTTTTTTGGTCTTGTGTTTGAATATAGTTTGTAAGACCATAAGGAGTATCGTTTGCAATTGAGATAGCTTCCTCTTCAGTTTCAAATGGAATTATTGATAAAACAGGTCCAAAAATTTCTGTTCTTGCGATTTCCATTTGATTATTTACATCTGCAAACGCGGTTGGTTTAACAAAATAACCTTTATCTAAACCGTCTGGTTTACCAGGTCCTCCAGCAACTAATTTTGCGCCTTCATCTATTCCTTTTTGAATTAATGTTTGAATTTTATTAAATTGAGTGTCAGATATTACTGGACCAATGTGATCTCCTTCTTTCGCAGACACATCAACTTTCATTTCATTAGCAAACTTTTTTACTCTTTCTACTGTTTCGCTATAAATTGATTTTTCAACCAGCATACGTGTTGGTGCATTACAAGATTGTCCAGAATTTCTAAAACATCTATTAGCTCCTCTTTCAACAGCTTCGGGGTCTGCATCTTTAAAAATAATATTCGCTCCCTTTCCTCCTAGTTCTAGGCTTATTCTTTTAAAATCTTTTGCTGCATTTTCAGAAATTAAAGCACCTGCTCTAGTTGAGCCAGTAAATGAAATCATATTTACATCCGGATGACTAGTTAAAGCATCTCCAGTAGTTGTTCCATCTCCATTCACTAAATTAAATACACCAGCTGGAAATTTTACTTCATCAATCATTTCTGCAAGTATCATCGCAGATAAAGGGGCTAACTCGGATGGTTTTAATACCATCGTGCATCCAGCTGCAAGGGCTGGAATTACCTTAAGACAAACTTGATTCATTGGCCAATTCCAAGGAGTAATAAGTGCACAGACTCCTTTTGGTTCATACAGAATTTTTTGATTTTTAGCGTGATCCCCAAGAACTTTTTCAAAGTTAAATTCCTTTAAGTATTTAGTAAATGATTTTATATGGCTTGCACCAGTTCCAGTTTGAAGTTGTGATGAAAAGTCCTTTGGGGCTCCCATTTCCAATGTAATAGCATCCGCTATTTCAGCCCATCTTTTTTTATAAACTGCATAAAGCTTTTCTAATAATTCAATTCTTTTATTTTTAGGTGTAAATGCCCAACTTTCAAAAGCATTTTTAGCAGCAGTAACTGCTGCATTAACATCATCTTTTCCTCCAAGTGAAATAATAGCACAACTTTTTTCTGTTGAAGGATTAATGACTTCAATGTCTTTTTGATTTTTTGGAGCAACCCATTTTCCGTTAATATAGAAATTTTTTCTATCTAGCATTTTGAGAAATTAACTTATCCTTTGGATTTTGCAAACAAATTAGTTAATTCGTACACAATGGTTGCAGCAGCTAAAGATGTTACTTCTGCATGGTCGTAAGCTGGAGCAACCTCTACAACATCCGCTGAAATTAAATTTAAACCTGACAAGCCTCTAATAACATTTACTATCTCTCTTGTAGTCATGCCTGCTATTTCAGGTGTGCCTGTGCCAGGAGCAAAAGCTGGATCTAGAACATCTATATCAATAGATAAATACAAAGGGTTATTGCCTACTCTTTTTCTAATTCTTTCTACTATTTTATCAATTCCTTGACTTTGAAATTCATCACAGTGAATAATTTTAAAACCAAATTCAGCATCATTTTTTAAATCATCTCTACTATAAAGAGGACCTCTTATACCTACGTGCATTGATGCATTATCTAAAAACAAATTCTCTTCTCTTGCTCTTCTAAAAGGAGTTCCATGAGTATAAGGAGCGCCAAAATATGTATCCCAAGTATCTAGATGAGCATCGAAATGAACTAGAGCTACTGGACCTTTATTAATTTTATTTATTGCCCTTAGTAATGGAAAAGCAATTGTGTGATCTCCACCCATGCTAATTATTCCACCAACCTTATTTAATAAATCTAAAGCACCAACTTCTATTTGTTTTATAGCCTCATTAATATTAAACGGATTACATGTAATATCTCCTGCATCAGCGACCTGTTGTTCTACAAAAGGTTCACTATCATAATTTGGGTGATAATTAGTTCTCAAATGTCTTGAAGCTTGTCTAATACTTTGGGGTCCAAAACGAGCCCCAGGTCTATAGCTAGTGCCAGCATCAAATGGAATGCCAACAATGGCTACATCGCAAGTTTTAACATCACGAAGTTCTGGCAATCTTGCAAATGTCGATGGACCTGCAAATCTTGGAACTTTAGTTCCACTAACAGGTTGAATTGGATTCTTATTTTTTTCTTTTTTCACTATTAAAATTTTCCTTTTTGACTAAGGCCACTGTAGAATATTTTTGATAATGCTTCATTAGCTTTATTCCTAATATCAATGTTTTCTTTTTCCATAGTGTTTACTGCTCTTTTAGTATGTTCGTGGTAGTTGAACAAATCTTCTCCTCTTGCTTGTTGAACATAAACCTTACCAATTACTTGTTCTACATTAGTTCCAATATAACTTTGAATTACAAATCCTATTCTCCTTTTATTGCTTTTATTAATTCCTGAACCATGGGCTATTCTTGGATGATGTAATGACATTTGCCCTGCTTTTAAAATGACTGGTTCTGTTTTTTCTATCGGAACGTTATCAATAGTTTGACCTCTAGTTAATAAATTTCCTTGATCATCATTAAATTTTTCTTCATGAACTTTAAGATCATCCTTGTGAGTACCTGACCACATTCTCATACAGCCATTTTCTTCATTTGAATCTGTTATAGCTAGCCAAGCAGTAACCCAATTATGAGGTTCAAAACCAATATACTTTGCATCTTGATGAAAGCTTACAAAACCTTTTTGATCAGGATCTTTAATAAATAAAGTTGTACCACCAACTAAAATATTTGTTCCAATAATATCTTCAACTGAATCTAAAATTTTTGAATTATGAACAACTTTGTCAAATATAGGTGAAATATAATGAACGTTATTTCTTCCTAGTCCTTCTAATTCTCTAGGCCACTTTTTTTCAATAAACTCTATTTCATCTCTAATTTCATTTGCTTCATCTTGAGATAAAGCTTCAATTGGTGCAACAAAACCTTTGTCATGATATTGTTTGATTTGATCAGATGTTAAATTTGACATTAAAACAAAAGTTCTAATTTAAGTGTGATTACAATACACAAATTTATCTTAGTTTAATTCCTCTTAATCTTTCAGATCTTCTTCTTAACATTTCAACCGTTGTCAACAAGGCAATAGATAAAGCAACTAAACATGTTGCCATACATAATATAACGGGACTTGTTTCTTGTCGTAAGCCCGCCCACATCTGTTTAGGTATAGTTATTTGTTCAACACTGCCGACAAACATAACAACCACAACTTCATCAAAAGAAGTAATAAATGCAAATAGCCCCCCAGAGATAACACCAGGAAGAATTAAGGGCATGATAACTTTAAAAAATGTTCGCATTGTATCTGCACCTAAGCTTTGTGATGCTCGAATTAAATTTGTATCAAAACCAGTCAAAGTAGCTGTAACTGTGATTACAACAAATGGTGTTCCAAGAGCAGTGTGTGCTAGAATTAATCCTAGATAAGTGTGAGTTAATCCAATTTTTGAATAAAAGAAAAACATTCCTGCTGCAGTTATAATTAATGGAACAATCATTGGTGAAATTAATATTGCCATAAGAACAGCTTTAAATGGCATATGTGGTCTACTGAGACCTAACGCAGCAACAGTACCTAGTGCAGTTGCAAGAAGTGTAGCAACAATTCCAATAAAAAAACTATTTCTAGTTCCTAACATCCACTTATTAGTAACAACCGTTGTATCTCCTATACTACTAATACCAACCATTTGTCTGTACCATCTAAGTGAATAAGCCTCTGGTTCAAAATTCATAAATTCTCTTGTAAATTCAAAAAATGGTGATGCGCTGAATGACAATGGAAGAATTATAAAAATTGGTGCAATTAAAAAGAAAAAGACTAAACCACAATAGGTTAAAAAAGTATAATACCCTACTCTTTGTCCAGGTGTTGCATATGCGGGTAAAGCCATAATTATCCTAATTTAATATTTTCTATTCCTACTATTTTATTATAAGCCCAATACAAAACAGTCATTACTGCTAAAAGTATAGCTCCTAATGAAGCACAAAGGCCCCAATTCAAAGTTGTTTTCAAATGATAAGCAATCCAGTTTCCTACCATTTGTCCATCCTTACCACCTACTAATTCAGGAGTAATATAGTATCCAATCGCAATTATAAATACGAGCAAACATCCTGCACTAACCCCTGGAATTGAATTTGGCATATAAATTTTATAAAATGCATGTAGCGGAGAAGCACCAAGATTTAAAGCTGCTCTCATATATGTTGGTGAAATAGTTTTCATTACACTATACAAAGGCAAAACCATAAAAGGTAATAAAATTTGCGTCATTACTATTATAACTGCTGTTTGATTGTACATAAGCTGCCAGCGGTTCTCATCTGCAATCAGACCTGCCATAACCATTAAATTGTTAAATACACCTTTTTGTTGCAACATAACCATCCAGGCGACGGTTCGAACCAGTAATGATGTCCAAAAAGGTAGCAAGACACATATCATTAAAAGATTGCTATATTTTAAAGGCAGTGTCGCAAGCAAATAGGAAATTGGATACGCCAAGATCAAACAAAAAAATGTAACTAAAACACTTACCTTAAATGTCTTAAACCATGTTTTATTATAAATTCGTCTATTTTCTTTTTGTTGAACTATATTTTTGCTTGAATCGTATTTTAAATCAACAGCATTTAAATAATATCCCATAGTTGTTGGATCAACCATTTGTCCAAGAGCTTTCCAATATTCAATGTCTCCCCATCTTTTTTCAGCTGCAATCATTTGCTCTTTATATGGACCCTCTT
This sequence comes from uncultured Pelagibacteraceae bacterium, assembly GCA_902608305.1. GTDB lineage: Bacteria > Pseudomonadota > Alphaproteobacteria > Pelagibacterales > Pelagibacteraceae > Pelagibacter. The sequence continues at coordinate 9,809 of CACLNK010000005.1, forward strand.
CAATTTTTTTAAATTTTCTTTTAGATTTTTTTAATAAACTTTTCCAACCAGACTTAGAATAGTTCATTCTGGTACTTGCTTTACCAATATCGTAACCTTCGCTATTTTTTACTTCAAAAAACATTGTTTTATAAACTTCTTCGGAAGGTAAACCTTGTCTATCCCATTTTTTATAAACTTCAAAAGTTTTTGGGAAAACTGTATTGATTTGTCTGTCATCAATACTTCGAGCCAACATGTCTCCAATAGGAACTAAGAATGTAACCAATATAAACGCTAAAAGCGGAAGTACTAAGAGAAATGCTCTAATTTTATTTATACGTTCAGCTTTTTTAAGACTAACTTTTAATGGAATTCCATCGCTTGTTAATATTGGACCTGACTCTGTTTGATTCATAAAACTATTATACAATAAAATTATTATACAATAAAAAAAAAGGCGAGATAAAAATCTCGCCTTTTTTTTAAATTATATTACGAATTATTAGCTACCTTTCCAGGCACCAAATCTTTCGTGAACTTCAGCTCCGTTATCAGCCCACCAAACTGGGTCTCCTATAACAGCTCTTTTTAGAACTTTAGGAGTAGTAGGCATGTGAGGTAAGATATCAATATTACCACCTTCTTTTACGAACCAAGGTTCGCCTTTTTTGATAATACCGATACTAGATTTTCTCATAGGGCCGTATGGAATGTATTTAGCTTGTTCAGCATTCGATACTGCGCTCGAAGCATGAGCCATAAACTCAAGTGCTTCAGCTTCATTTCCACCTTTGATTGCTACTAGATATTCTTGTTCAAGAACTGTAGCGTCCCAAATGTATTCGAAGTTTTTACCTTCTGAAAGTATAGCAGCGCCAATTCTACCATTGTATGCTAACGCCATAACAACTTCACCGCTTGATACTAATTCAAGTGGTTTAGAACCTGCTGACCAAAATACAACATGATCTTTAATTGTATCTAGTTTTGCAAATGCTCTATCAATTCCTTCAGGAGTACTCATTACATCGTATACTTTGCTTGCTTTAACGCCGTCAGCAACTAGCGCCATCTCGATTAAAGCGTTTGCCCAAGTGTGTATTCCTCTTTTTCCAGGAAACTTTTTAACATCAAAGAAATCTTTAATGTTTTTTGGTTTTTTTCCTGGGAACGCTGCTTTGTCGTAAAATGCAGTGTAAGCCCAAAAAATTTGTGGAACAACACATTCAGAAACTGGTGGTACCACTAAGTCATTTAAAAACTCACTTTGATCTACTTTTGCAAATAAACCTTCGTCACAACCAGTGATCGCTTGGTCTGGAAGTACGTCTACCACATCCCAAGTCACATTTCCTGCTTCTACTTGTGCTTTGATTTCTCCAAGACCACCATTATAGTTTTCAACAGTAACTCCTGAACCTTTACTCCACGTATCAACGTAAGCTTTTTGTTGACTCGCTGTATAAGCTCCACCCCAAGATACAAATGTAATATCTGCATATGCCGATGCGACAAATGCCAATGATACTAATCCAAGGAAAGTAGCTTTGATTGTTTTTAACATATATTTTCCCCTCTAAATTAAATTTAATTTATGTTTATATATTCAAGAAATTAAACATAAATACAGAAATACTGCAAAAACTTTTTTCGTTTATTTTGACGCCTAACCTAGGTCTAATGCCCTTGAATCACTTGTTTTCCAAGAAAGTTTTACTGTTGACCCTTCTTGTAAGTTAGAATCTTTATATGAATTTGGAACTTTAACAATAAACTGATCATTTCCACATACCTCTACTCTAGTTCTAATATGGTCACCCAAATATATTAATTCTTTAACTTTTGCCTCAAAAACATTTTCAAATTGTTCTGTTGAATTAATTGCAACTCTTTCAGGACGAAGTGAAATTGTTGAAACATCTCCAACATTATTTATATTTACTTTTAAAGCATTAATGTCTTCACCTGAATCAGTTGTAATAATACAAGAATTTCCATTTATTGATTTTACTTTTCCTTTTAGTTGATTATTTTCTCCAATAAATTGAGCCACAAAAGAATTATCAGGTTTTTCGTATAACACATCTGGTGTAGAAATCTGTTGAATTTTTCCATCATTAAAAACTGCAATTCGATTTGACATTGTTAAAGCTTCGCTTTGATCGTGAGTTACATAAACAACTGTAATTCCAATTCTTTCATGAATATGTTTAATTTCATATTGCATTTGTTCTCTTAAATTTTTGTCAAGTGCTCCTAAAGGTTCGTCCATTAAAATTAATCTAGGTTCAAATACTAAGGACCTAGCTAATGCAACACGTTGTTGTTGACCACCAGATAATTGAAGAGGCATACGACTTCCAAAATCTTGTAGTTCAACCATTGCAAGTGCATTTGAAACTTTTTCATCGATTTCTGATTTTTGCATTTTCCTTACTTCAAGTGGAAACGCTAAATTTTCTTTTACTGTCATGTGGGGAAATAAAGCATAATTTTGAAAAACCATTCCTATGCCTCTTTTGTTTGGTGGAATACTACTGATTGGATCTCCATCTAAATAAATTTCTCCACTGGTTGGGGTTTCAAAACCAGCTAACATCATTAAAACAGTTGTCTTTCCTGATCCAGATGGTCCAAGCATTGTTAAAAATTCCCCTTTTGGAACATCCAAGTTTAAACCTTTAACTACTAATACTTCGCCATCATAGCTTTTATCGACTTTTTCAAATCTAACAAATTGTTCTTTATCCGCCATGTGATTTTAAAACATTTGTAGAGTATTTATTCAAGTTTTTTTATTTTATATGTAAATCCCTAGAAAAATTGCAGAATAATGCACTTCCATTTTCAGTCACTCTTACCGATTCAGAAGCTTCTACTCCCCAATCACCAAATTGCATAACTGCAATCATATGAAAACATACGTTAGGTTGTAAAATTGTTTTGTCACCTTTTAATATATTTAAAGTATGTTCTCCCCAATCAGGTGGGTAACCAATGCCAATAGAATATCCAGTTCTAGATTCTTTTTTAATATTATATTTATCTAATACAGCCCAAAATTTTTGAGCAACATCATCAGCAGTATTTCCAGGTTTTGTTTCTGCTATTCCTGCATCTAGTGCTTCATTGGTGGCTTTCATTGCATCGATTTTTTTTTGTTCAGCTTTACCTAATAAAACAGTTCTGGCCATAGGCACATGATATCTTTTATGAACTCCTGAAATCTCAATAATGGTTGCTTCACCTGTAACAAATTTATCTTGAGTTGCAGTTAAATGAGATGCAGAAGTTCCTTTTCCTGTAGGCAATAAAGTTGCAATACTAGAATATTCACCTCCAAATTCTGGTGTCCCTTTAAATAATGTATTTTGAATTTCAGCAACGGCATCGCATTGTCTTACACCAGGATTAATTGACTGCATTGCAGTTTTCATGCCTTTTTCAGAAATCAAAGCAGCAGATTTCATTAATTTTATTTCTGCATTAGACTTAATTAACCTAACCCAGTTAACTAATCTTTCTGAATCTTTTAGCTTTGCATTTGGCAAACCTTGCTTAATTTTTTCATAACAATATGCAGTAAAGTAATGACTATCCATTTCTAAACCAATATTTAATTTATCCCATTTTCTTTCTTTAATAATTTTAACTAAACAATCATAAGGATGAGATGGCCAGGTATGAATATATTTTTCATGATACTGAACAATATTTTCATCTTTTAAATATGTTTTTATATAAGCTCCACCGGCATCTTGTGCTCTTACAAAACAAATTGGTTCTTCCGCATTTACATGAACTATAACGCATTGGGCATAATAAAAAGACCATGCATCATAACCTGTTAAATAATTCATATTTGCAGTATCTTGGGAAATTAATAATTCAATGCCTTTCTCTTGCATTGATTTTTGTACTTTTTTTAATCTTGCTTTGTATTCTTCTTTAGTAAACAACATAACTAGTTTGTTAAGAACAACTTGCCAAAGCCTTTAATAGAATTATTTTTTCCAATATTTTCTAGAGTATCCCAAATTAAAGCTTGGTTGCTAGATAAAACAGGTTTGTTTAATTTTTTTTCTAGTTTATCAATTATTGGTAGGACTGGTAAAGCAGTACAAGAAACAAATAAAGCATCAGCATCTTTTAAATCAATCTTTGAAAGCACATCATATAAATAATTTTGATCAACTTTCCCAATATCAATATCTGACTCAATATCAAAATAAGAATTTGAAGTAACATTAAAGTTTTCTTTTTTAAAATACTCCACCACTTCTTCATTTAGTTTCTTGCTATAGGGTGTAAAAATAGATAATTTTTTTATTTTCAATTTTTTTAAAGCTTTTAAAGCTGCAGTGCTTGGTGTCGTCACTTTTGCTTCTGGCTTGGCTACTTTAATTTTTTGTTCAATAGAATTATATCCAGCTGCAATAGTTCCTGAAGTACAAGCATAAGCAACACAGTCTATTTTTTGATCAGGAAGAATATCCTTAGTAACTTCAGTTACTTTCTGAGACATTTTGATTAAATTTTCACTAGTTAAAGGATTGTAACACTCTATTCGATTAACAAAAAAATCTATGTCTTTATCTTTAATTACATTAATAAAGTCTTTTTCAATCGTAAAATCACTAGCTAAAGCAATCAAGCCTATTCTAGGATTAGGATTAGGATTGTACTTTGGTTCTATTTTTGTTGAATACATTTTTAAAAAAGAAATATATCATAAGGTTTTTAATATTCATTAAAATTAAAGAGGTTGTTATGAAAATAGGTTTTATAGGACTTGGCAATGTAGGGGGGAAACTTGCAGGTAGTTTAATAAGAAATAAATTTGATTTAACTGTACGAGATTTAGAAAAAAATATAACGAGCGATTTTATAAACAAAGGAGCAAAAACCGCAAATAGTGCAAAAGAATTAGCAGAACAAGTAGATTTAATTATTACTTGTTTGCCCTCTCCAATAATATGCTCAGAAGTTATGGAGGCAAAAGATGGTGTAATAAATGGTCTCTCTGAAAATAAAATTTGGCTTGAGATGAGCACCACGGATGAATCTGAAGTAAAAAGACTTGGTAAATTGGTTGCTACAAAAGGAGCAATTCCTCTTGATGGTCCAGTAAGCGGCGGATGCCATAAGGCAGCTACAGGAAATATTGCAATATTTGTTGGTGGTGAAAGAAAAACTTTTGAAAAAATTTTACCTGTTCTAATTAAAATGGGTAGAAAAATTTTACATACAGGTGATTTAGGTTCAGCTTCTGTTTTAAAAGTTGTCACAAATTATCTTGCCTCCGTACATTTAGCTGCACTTGGAGAAGCTTGGACAATTGCAAAAAAATCAAATTTAGATTTAACAAAAACTTTTAAGGGGATTGGCGTCTCTTCTGGAAATTCATTCGTTCACGAAACTGAAAGCCAAGTAATATTAAATGGATCATACAACATTAACTTTACAATGGATCTTGTCGAAAAAGATATGACACTCTTTAATAATCTAGCAAAAAAGCTAGATATTCCTCTTGAAATTAGTCCCTTAGTATTAAACATTTTTAAAGATGGTCATAAAAAGTATGGACCTAGAGCTTGGTCTTCTATGATAGTTAAAAGAATGGAAGAACTAAACAATATTAATTTTCGAGCAAAAGGTTTTCCATCCGAATTAATAGATAACGAGCCAGAAGAGAAAGGTTATGAAATATAAAATTTATATTTAAATTTATTAAAAATAAGATTAGGCTCTTAAAAAAAAGAAGAATTATGGGAAAAAATTTAATAGAAAAACTTAATGATGGACCAATTCTTTGTGCGGAAGGATATCTTTTTGCAATGGAACGTAGAGGATATTTGCAAGCAGGTGCTTTTGTTCCTGAAGTAGTTTTAGAACATCCAGAAGTAGTTTCTCAATTACATAGAGAATTTATAAGAGCAGGAAGCGATGTTGTTCAAGCATTCACTTATTATGGTCATAGAGAAAAATTAAGAATCATTGGTAAAGAAAATTTGCTTGAACCTCTTCAAAAAAATGCATTAAAAATTGCGAAAGACGCTAGAGATGAATTTAAAGATTTAAATTTAATGGTTTGCGGAGATGTTGCAAATACTAATGTTTGGGATCCAAATGATAAGAAATCTGATCTTGAATGTCAAAAAATGTTTGAAGAACAAGTTGCTTGGGCAAAAGAAGCTGGTGTTGATTTTGTAATAGCCGAAACAATTACTTGGCTTGGTGAAATGAAAATTGCTCTTAAAGCTATAAAAGATGCTGGATTAATTGCTGTATGCAATTTTTCAATTAAACGTAGTGGTAATACAAGAGATGGCTATACACCAGGAGATGCATGCAAAATTTTAGAAGATAATGGTGCTGATGTTGTTGGATTAAATTGTTTTAGGGGACCTAAAATGACTATGAAGCTATTACCAGAAATAAGAGAAAAAGTTTCGTGTCATGTTGCAGCTTTACCTGTTCCTTATAGAACGACAGAAAAAGATCCTGGATTTCTCAATCAAACTGATGAAGGTTGCGATTGTATACCTGGGGGAAATGCTTTTCCTGTTGCATTGGATAACTTGTATTGCAACAGATTTGAAATGGCCGAGTTTGCAAAAGAATGTGCTAACAAAAAAATAAATTTTATTGGAATTTGTTGTGGTGCAGAACCTCATCATGTACGAGAAATGGCAGTTGCTTTGGGTAGAAAACCGATTTCTTATAAATACTATCCTGACATGTCAAAACATTATGCACATGGTACTGATTCAACTTTGAAAAATTTAAATACGGATGTAGCAAAAACATTATAGATCTTAAGTGATGGAAACACATGCTAAAGTAGTTATAATTGGCGGTGGCGTCGTTGGTTGTTCTATACTTTTTCATCTTGCAAAATTTGGTTTAAAAGACTGCATTCTTCTTGAAAGAAAAGAACTTACTTCAGGTTCATCGTGGCATGCTGCTGGAAATGTTCATGTAATTTCAAACGATCCAAATATTTCTAGATTAATGGCTTATACAATTAAGCTTTATAAAGAAATTGAAGAAACTTCAGGTCATTCAACTGGATTTAAACCTAGTGGTGGTTTTTATTTAGCTTCAAATGAAGTTTGGGATGACTATTTAAAAAGAGAAAGATCAAAAGCAAGATACATGGGTCTTGATCAAGAATTTATTTCTTTGGAAGAAGTGGCAAAAAAAAATCCACTAATTGATCCAAAAAGATATATTTCTGCTTTATGGGACCCAATAGATGGAGAGGTAGATCCTTCTGGAGTTACTTATGCTTTTGCAAAAGCTGCTAAAGTTCATGGAGCAAAATATTATAACAACACCTTAGTTAAAGACACTAAACAAAAAAAAAATGGAACTTGGGATGTAATTACAGATAAAGGAAACATTAATGCAGAAATTGTAATTAATGCTGGAGGTCTCTGGGCAAGAGAGGTTGGTCAAATGGCAGGAATTAATTTGCCAGTCCAACCAATGGAACATCATTATTTAATTACAGAAGCGATACCAGAGATAGAGGCAATGGGTGAAGGCAAAAGATTGCCTGTTGGAACAGATTTTGAAGGTAATATCTATTTTAGACAAGAAGGAAAAGGAATGCTTCTTGGTACCTATGAACAAAAATCAACTCCTTGGAAAGTAGAAGGAACACCAATGAATTTTGGTCATGAACTTTTAGAGCCTAAGTTAGATAATATCCAAGATAGACTTGCTATAGGTTTTAAAAGAATGCCTGCCCTTGAAAAAGCAGGAATAAAAAATATTGTTAATGGTCCTTTTACATTTGGTCCAGATGGCAGTCCTTTAATTGGTCCTGTGCCAGGTTTAAAAAATTACTGGGTCGCAGTTGGAGTAATGGCAGGATTTTGCCAAGGTGGTGGGGTTGGTAAATGTATTGCCGAATGGATAATAGATGGTGAACCATCAATAGACGTTTGGGCAATGGATGTAGCGCGGTTTGGTAATTATGCTTCACCTCAATATGGAACAACAAAATCTTCAGAAAATTATGAAAGAAGATTTATTATGACTTTTCCAAATGAAACTTTACCAAAAGGAAGAAAACAAAAAACAACAGCTCTATATGATCGTTTTATTTCAAAAGGGGCAGTGATGGGAGATAGTTTTGGACTAGAAAACGTTTTATGGTTTGCTAATGATCCAAAAGATGCTCACGAAGAACCAACTATAAAAAGATCTAGGTCTCACGAATATGTGTCAAGAGAAGTTAAAAATGTTAGAGAAAATGTAGGAGTTACAGAAGTTGCAAATTTTTCTAAACACGAGTTTCAAGGAAGAGATGCAAGAAAATTTTTAGATTATGTTTTAGCAGGACGAATTCCAAAACCTGGAAGAATCTGTTTAAATCCAATGTTAACTCCTAAAGGAAAACTATATGGAGATTTAACAGTTGCTTGTCTTAATGAAAATAAATTTATGATATTTGGTTCTGGCGCAGTCCAAGAAATGCATAGAAGATGGTTTGAAAAACACTTAAAAGATTTTAATGTTATTTATAAAAACCGATCAGATGATTTTCATGGTCTTGCTTTGTCTGGTCCAAAATCAAGAAATTTATTACAAAAATTAGTTAGAGAAAACATCTCCAATAAAAATTTTAAATTCAGAGATGTTAGAGAAATGTTTGTTGCCGGAGTTCCAGCAATCGTAAATCGTATTTCTTTTACTGGAGAACTTGGGTATGAAGTTTATGTTGCTCCTCATTTTCAATTAAAATTATATGAAGAAATGGAAGTAGCAGGAAAGGAGTTTAATTTAAAACCATTTGGTTCTCGTGCACTTATGTCAATGAGATTAGAAAAAAATTGGGGCGCATGGACATTAGATTTTAGACCAGATTTTACTGCAAAGGAATCTGGATTAGATTTTTTTATCGATTGGAATAAAGATTTTATTGGTAAGGAAAGTGCAAAAAAAGATAACAGTAAATTAAAACTTACTCCCTTAATTGTAGAAACTGAAGATATCGATGTTACAAACAATGAAGCTGTAATAAAAGATGGAAAAAGCATTGGTTACATTACTTCTGGAGGCTTCGCACATCATGTAAAAAAGAGTGTTGCTTATTCATATTTAGATAAGGAAATTTTAATAACTAATGAAAAATTCCAAGTAGAAATAAATGGCAATTTTTATAATAGCACTATTATAAAAGAACCACTTTATGATCCACGTGGAACAAAAATGAGATCTTAAAAAAAAACAAGCAATAGTTATAAAATATTTCTAGTATAAGTTGATAATTACTTTTCGTCAGGTTGATTTTCCATTCGCAATATGTTGTCATCAATTTTAACAAATTAAAAAAGAGGGAAATGATGAATATAAAAAAAATAATATTTTCCGCATTATTTGTATTAAGTTTTGGCCTTTTCACAGGTATTGCTAATGCAGGTTGTGGAAAAGTTGTAGTAGCTAGTCAAAACTGGGCTTCAGCAGAACTGATGGCAGAAGTTGATAAAGTTATTTTAGAAAAAGGTTATGGCTGTGAAGTTGAACTTATTCCAGGTGCAACAATGCCTACATTTACATCAATGGATGAAAAAGGTGCTCCAGATATGAACCCTGAACAATGGGCTAATGCTGTTTACACCCCTTTAAATAAAGCAGTTGATGAAGGTCGTTTAGTTATAGCTAATAAAGCACCAATTACTGGCCTTGGAGAAGGTTGGTGGATAACTCCTGGTACTGTTAAAAAACACCCGGAGATCAAAGGAATGACTGCTGTTGAAATTTTAGAACATCCAGAGTGGTTTCCATTTAAAGAAGATCCTTCAAAAGGAGCTTTTGTAGGTTGTCCTGCAGGTTGGGGATGTCAGTTAGCTAATGCAAATCTTTTCAAAGCTTTCGAAATGGAAAAAAAAGGTTGGGTATTAGTTGACCCAGGTTCTGCAGCAGGTTTGGATGGTTCAATAGCTAAAGCTGCTGAGTCAGGAAATCCTTGGTTAGGATATTATTGGAATCCAACTTCAATAGTTGGAAAATATGGTTTAATACATCTTGATTTTGGTGTGCCTTATGCTGGTGATGAAAATTGGAATGACTGTATAGTTAAGCCTGAACAAGAATGTGCAAATCCAAAACCTTCTGCTTGGATTGAGTCAGAAGTAAATACTATCATTACATCTAAGTTTGCAAAACAAGGTGGAAAAAACATTGTTAAGTATATTGGAGATCGTACTTATCCAGGTGCTGTAATGAATGGAATGCTAGTTTGGATGGCTGACAATCAAGCCGGCGGTGCAGATGCAGCAGTTGAGTTTTTAAGTAAACACGAAGATGTTTGGACTAAATGGGTATCTTCTAGTGTTGCTAAAAAAGTCAAAGCTGGTCTTTAAAATCTAAATTATTTTAACGAGCCTATTTAATAGGCTCGTTATCAATCTGATAAAATAAAATGGAATTCTTTACTAAATTTCCTGTTATGGAACGAGTTCCTCTTATGGAACTTAAAAAAGGAATTGATTTAAGTTTTAGATTATTTTCCCGAAAATATGGTGATGCTATAGAAAATTTTTTTGACCCATTATTATTTTTTTTAGTATGGTTGGAAAAATTACTGTTAACAACACCTTGGCCAGTAATAATTTTAGTTATAGGTATATTAGCTTGGTTTGGTTCTAGAAGTTGGAAGTTAGTAGTTGGAAGTTCAATAGCATTTATGCTTATTGGATACTTTGGTATGTGGAATGATTGCATGGCAACAGTAGCTATTATCACTGTATGTACAATTATATGTATATCTGTTGGAATTCCAATCGGTGTTCTTATGTCAAAATCTGATAGAGTTGAAAAAGCTATTATACCAGTTCTGGATATGATGCAAACAATTCCAAGTTTTGTTTATTTAGTTCCAATTTTAATGCTTCTAGGTATAGGAAAAGTTCCGGGTTTAATTGCAGTTTGTATTTATGCCGTTCCTCCTGTTGTTAGATTAACAAATTTAGGTATAAGGGAAGTTGACAAAGAAACGCTAGAGGCATGCGATTCTTATGGAGCAACTCCATTTCAAAAATTAACAACTGTTCAAATACCATTATCTCTTCCAACAATTTTTGCTGGTGTTAATCAGACGATTATGATGGCTCTTGCAATGGTCGTAATTGCATCAATGATAGGGGTTAAAGGTTTAGGAGTTCCAATATTACGAGCAATTTCAAATCAATACCTAGCTTTAGGATTATTGAATGGATTGGCCATAGTAGCTTTGGCGATAATATTTGATAGAATTACTCAAGAATACGGACGAAGAATTCAAAAACACCGTGGCATAACAAAGAAATAACAAACTTATAAATGCTGGAAAAAAGAAATTTTTATATAAATGGAAAATGGGTGCCTCCTTCAAAACCCAATGACTTCGAGGTAATTAACCCATCAAATGAAGAACCTTTTGCCATCATCTCTTTGGGAGGTGCTACAGACACCAACTCTGCAGTAGAAGCTGCCAAAAAAGCTTTTGTTAAATGGAAAGAAACTTCGAAAGAAGAAAGAATAAATCTTTTAGAAAAATTACTTAAAATTTATAAAAAAAGATTTAATGAGTTGGCTGAGGCACAGTCAATGGAGATGGGAGCTCCTATTGATTATGCAATATCAGCACAAACTGCATCTGGCCAGTCACATTTAGAAGATTTTATATTAAGACTAAAAAATTTTAAATTTGAGGAACATTTTGACTCAAAATCTAACAATCACATAAGTTATGAACCAATTGGAGTTTGTGGTTTAATTACTCCGTGGAATTGGCCAATTAATCAAATAGCATTAAAGGTAATACCAGCTTTTGCAACTGGGTGTACAATGATCCTTAAACCATCCGAGATAGCTCCTATTTCATCATTTATATTTGCTGAAATGATAGATGAAGCAGGTTTTCCTGCAGGAGTTTTTAATTTAGTTAATGGTGATGGGGATGGAGTTGGGACACATATATCTGGCCATCCTGATATTGATATGGTTTCTTTTACTGGATCAACAAGAGCAGGAAAACTAATTACAAAAAATGCAGCTAATACAATTAAAAGAGTTTGTTTAGAACTAGGAGGTAAAGGTGGAAATATAGTTTTTGCAGACTCATATCCTAACGCAGTTAGAGATGGAATTAGAAATGTAATGAGTAATTCTGGACAGTCATGTGATGCTCCCACAAGAATGCTCGTAGAAAAATCTATTTATGAAAGAGCTGTTAAAGAAGCATCGGATGAAGCAAATAAAATTAAAGTAGATGTTGCTTCAAAAAAGGGAGAGCACATAGGCCCTGTGGTTTCAAAAGTTCAATACGATAAAATAATTAATCTAATTAAAAGTGGAATTGATGAAGGAGCAACACTAGCTGCTGGAGGTCCTGAACTTCCTAATACTTTAAATAAAGGTTATTTTATTAAACCAACTATATTCACGAACGTTACAAATGATATGCAAATAGCAAAAAAAGAAATTTTTGGACCAGTTCTGTCTATAATTCCATTTGAAACAGAAGAGGAAGCAATTAACATTACCAATGAAACAGAATACGGTCTTGGTAACTACTTACAAACTGAAGACAAAGAAAAAGCAAAAAGAGTTGCAAAAAAATTAAGATCGGGATGTGTCTATATAAATGGAAATGCTGCTGACTCAGGAACTCCTTTTGGTGGATATAGACAATCTGGAAATGGTCGTGAAGGTGGCACTTGGGGATTAGAGGAATATCTAGAGGTAAAAACAATCACTGGCTGGAAATAATAGTGTTCAATGGCTCATTTATTAATCCACAGAGGAATTGTAAACAAACAATATAAAGAGAACCTTCTTAAATCGTTTAAACAGTCATTTAAAAGGGTATGGAATTGAAACTGATATCCATGCCACAAAAGACCATGAATTTATTTGCTTTCATGATTTTACCTTAAATAGAATTTTTAAAAAAAAAGAAAGTGTAAAGAATATGAATTATTCTCAAATTAAAAAAATAAGTACTCAAAATAAAAAACCAATTCCACTTTTAAAAGATTTGCTTAAAACTTCAAAAAATAAGTACCCTTTATTTATTGAAATAAAACCAGCTTTCTCGAAAAAACTGTTACAAAAATTATTGAAAGAAACATCTAAATTTTCAAAATGTGTATTTATTTCTTTCAAACATAAAAATATTTACAATATGTTAAAAATAAAAAGTAATACAAAAGTAGGATTATCTTTTTCACCACCTACAAGTGTTAAAACAATTATTAAAAAATCAAATTATAAAAAAATTGATTGTTTAATCTTGGATAAGTTTTTTTTAAAAAATAAAAGTATTAAAGATTTAAAAATTAAAAAATATTATTACACAATCAAAACAAAGTTAGAATTTAACAAGTATAGTAAAAATAATAATTTGATATTTGAGAATTTATAAAATTATTTTTTTAAATAATTTAATCTTCCAATAATTTCATCTCTATCCATGTAATAACCTTGCAAATGTCTATTTCCTGAATTTGGATTAAAAGCCGTTCTTCCATGTAAAATTCTTCTATTATTAAATGAAAAGATATCTCCAGGTTCTAATCGAAATTTAATTTGAAATTTATCATCATGTAAAAGATTTCCAAATCTATGGTGAGCTTTATAAACTTTATCCATAATATCGGGATGACAATCTAATGCATCCATAGTAGCAACGCTAAATCTTATATCATTGTAATCACCATCTTTGGTTAAGGAAACCGCTGGAGCGTAAAAACTTCTATGTAATTTTTGTGTGTAATCTTTGTCTCTAAATTTAAGAGGTACTTTCACTAAAGTTTCAAAAATTTCTTTTTCATTCTTTCTTAAATAATCAGCAACTGCAAACGCATCTATCGCTGAAGAATTTCCTCCTTCCGCTTCATTAATTAAACAATGAAGAAATTGATAGCCTGGAGGATTTTCAAACCAAGGTAAATCCATGTGATTTCTTAAAGTATGTGCTGTGTAAGCAGAATTATTTGGCTTTGTAATATTTATAACCTCAAAAGGTGTTTTAAAAAAAGTTTCTCTTGTATGGCTTATCCTGTTTAAAACTGGAAATGCAGACTCTTTTTCAGTTGGTGTATTTTTTACAATTGCAATTCCTTTATAATGTAAAAGTTCTAACCATTTTATCAAACCTTTGTCAGATCTAATGATTTCATCATGTTCTATACTAATAGATTTTAAATTTTCTTGTAAAGATCTGTCCCACAATTGATAAGGAGAAACATATTTTTTTTTGTTATTTATAGTATAACAATTTTTTCGGAGCCATTCTTGATCATAATAACTAATATGGTTTCCTTCGCTCCACTCTATTTCTAATTTGCCGTCATTGTTAATTTTGCATGTTTTGGGTTCTATATTCGTTGAAATTTCAAGTATATTAAACATTCGGTGTCTTGAGTCTTTATCATGTGCCGTTGGACAATTGTCTCTTAACCACATAAAGTTAAAATTGCTTTTTTCTCCATCGCTCCATTCAACATCTAGAGCAGAACCATTTTTTGAAACTCTTGAAATAACTTTTTCCATAAAAATAATTGTTATTTTATTTTCTTTTATTTTCAATTCAATTTGTAATTGAATCTAACATTTTTATCTTAACTAAACCTTACGTTTTTTTATTTAAATACACGCTATTAAGGGTTGTTTTTTAACTCAATTCACGTTGTAATGCGGCAGTTTAAACTAATAAATGGAGGGAATTTCATGAAATTTCTAAGAAACTTAATTCTTTCATTTGTGTTTGCTGGAGCAATGTCACTGACTACAAGTGCCAATGCGGCTTGCAAAGTACACTTGGGAGATTTCGATTGGGATAGTGCCAACATTCATACTGCTATTGCAGGATATATTCTTGAAAAAGGATATGGCTGCGAAGTAGAATCAACAAAAGGAAGTACTACTCCAATAATGGCAGCTCTTTTCGATCAACAAATAGATATCATCACTGAGGTTTGGAGAGATAACCTTGTTCAGTTGATTGAAGATAACCTAGCTAAAGGAACTATAATTGAGCTTGGTGTTAACACTCCTTCATCTACTCAAGGATTTTATGTAGATAAACCAACTGCTGACAAATATAACTTAAAACATGTTGATGACATGAAGAGTGCTGAAATAGCAAAATTATTTGCTGATCCAGAAGCTCCTGGAAAAGGTAGAATGACAAGCTGTATTTCAGGTTGGACTTGCTACACAATTAACTTGGTGAAACACAAAGTTTATGGTCTAGATGAATTCTATACTAACTTTGATCCAGGTTCAGGTGGAGCATTAGATGCGGCGATCGCTGGTGGATTTAAAAAAGGAAAACCAGTATTTTCATACTATTGGACACCAACAGGTTTGATGGGCAAAGTAGATTTGGTTAAATTGGAAGAGCCTAAATATGACCAAGCTTGCTGGGATGAAATGACTAAAGTTGTTGAAGATATTAAAGCAAATGGTCCAGATGTATATAAAGATACTTGTGCATGTGAATACGTTAATATGTCTTTAACAAAAGCTGCTTCAACTAAATTTGCTAGCAATGCAAAGAATAAACCTATTTTAGATTTTATTAGAGCTTATTCGATACCAACAGCTGATGTGAATAGATCACTTGCATTCTATATGGATGAATCAGGTGGTGACATGGAAGCAACTGCTAAACACTTTTTAGCAAACACTGGAATGTGGAAGAAGTGGGTTCCAGCTGACGTTGCAAAAAAAGTTGTAGCATCGCTTTAAGTTTGTAATAATAAATTAATTTCTCAAGAGCCCTGTAAAGGGCTCTTGGTTTTTTTAGGGGATAATAATGCAAAAATATAAAAAATTTATCAAACCAATTGTTATTACAATAACTTTTATATTTTTTATTATAATCAGCTATCGTTCAGCCAAACCTAGATACAAACCTGAGCATTTTACCGATATATTTAATGATTTTTCTTGGCTAGGAAACTGGCCTAAGTGGCTTGATTTTCCTTTAATGCAACCCCTTAATGCTGGTTTTGATTTCTTAATTGTAAAATATGGATTATTTTTTGAAGGAATAAATAATTTTTTGCTTGGCTTGTATACTTCAATGAAAAATTTTTTAGTTGGTTTGCCTTGGCCAATTGTTATTGCGCTAGTTATTTTTATTACTTATTTTGCGAGTGGAAGAAAAACTAACACTACTATAATGGTAGCTTTTTGTACTTTTTTTTTAGGTTTTTTAAGTCCAAGATATTGGGATAAATGTATTATGACAACTTGTATCGTACTTATTGGTATGTTGCTTTGTATAGTTATAGGAATCCCGATAGGAATTGCCATGGCAAGAAACAAAAAAGTAAGAAATGCTCTATTGCCAATACTTGATTTAATGCAAACTATACCCAGTTTTTGCTATTTAATTCCAGGCATTTTACTATTTGGTTTGGGTGCGGTACCAGCAATAATCGCAATTTTTGTTTACGCTGTCCCCCCTCTTATTAGATTAACTGATCTTGGTATACGATTAGTTGATAAAGAAGTAATCGAAGCTTCAGAAGCCTTTGGAGCAAATAAAAAACAAACACTTTGGGGTGTTCAAATTCCTTTAGCCTTACCTAATATTATGCAAGGAATTAACCAATGCACTATGATGTCTTTAGCAATGGTAGTAATTGCTTCAATGATCGGTACCAGAGGTATAGGAGATGAAGTTTTGCTAGGGCTGCAACAACTTAATGTGGGAATGGCTACAGAAGCTGGAATTGCAATTGTGCTGCTTGCAATAATTTTCGACAGAATTACACAATCATATGGTGAAAAAATTCAAGAAAGAACACAAAAAAAGAAAGAGATAAAAGAATATGTCTAAAATTGAAGTTAAAAATGTTTACAAAATTTTTGGACACGATCCATCCAAAGTTCTTCCTATGGTTCAAGATGGTGCAACTAAAGAAGAAATTTTAGAAAAAACAGGACATACTGTAGGACTTGATAATGTGTCTATATCTATTCAAGAGGGAGAAACTTTTGTATGTATGGGATTATCTGGTTCTGGAAAGTCTACTCTTATTCGTCATATCAATCGATTGATTGACCCAACCTCAGGGGAAGTATTGGTTGAAGGTACAAATGTTATGAATTTAGATCAAAAGAATTTAATTGAATTTAGAAGACACAAGATGAGTATGGTTTTTCAAAGATTTGGGTTATTTCCTCATAAAACTGTTATAGAAAATGTTGGTTATGGCCTTGAAGTACAAGGAATAAAACCAGAGGAAAGAAATAAAACTTCAATGGAAAAAATTGAAGCTGTAGGTTTATCTGGTTTCGAACATCAATATCCAAATCAATTATCCGGAGGAATGCAACAAAGGGTTGGTCTTGCAAGAGCTCTTGCTACTAATACAGATATAATGCTAATGGACGAAGCATTTTCTGCTCTAGATCCTTTAATTAGAAGCGATATGCAAAAACAACTAATATCTTTACAGGCTGAATTAAAAAAAACTATTTTTTTTATAACACATGATTTAGATGAGTCTTTAAAATTAGGAGATCATATAGGAATTTTAAATCATGGAAAGTTAGTTCAAGTAGGAACTCCCATAGATATTATTATGAGGCCCGCTGATGATTATGTTGAAGCTTTTGTAAAAGATGTCAATCGTGCAAAAGTAATTAAAGCAAAAATTATTATGAGACCTGCTAATTCATCTGATGGAATTGATAAATCTAATCTAGTTAAAGTTCACGAAGATCAATTTATAGATGAATTTTTACCTAAAGTTGTTTGCTCAAACGCAAACTGTGAAATTGTTGATAAAGAAGGAGCTGTAAAAGGATACATAACTGAAAAAGAACTTTCAAAAGCTTTAACAAAAGAACATATGGCTGATGCCGTTAAGTCTGTACAATAAAAAAATCATTATTTCAGCTGGAGCTTCAGGAATTGGTTGGTCAACAGCAAAGATTTGCCTTGCTAGAGGAGCAATTGTTTATTTGTGTGACATAGATAATAAATCTTTAAATAAAATTAAAAAACATCCTTTAAATAATAAAAAGTTATTTTCTTATGAATTTGATGCTTCTGATGAATATGAAGTCTCTAACTTTTTTCAACAAGTTAATAAAAAAACAAAAAAAATTGATGCTTTAATAAATAATGTTGGTGTTGCAGGGCCAACGGGTACAATTGAAAAATTAACCTCTGAAGATTGGGAAAAAACACTTAAAATTAACGTAATAAGCCATTTTTATTTTACAAAATTAGCAATACCTATGCTTAAAAAAAATAAAGGTGGGTCTATAATAAACATTTCTTCTGGTGCAGGAATTATGGGATTTCCTTTAAGATCTCCTTATGCCGCAAGCAAATGGGCAGTTATTGGAGTAACAAAAACCTTAGCAATGGAGTTAGGTAAATTTAAAATTCGTGTTAATGCAATTTGTCCTGGAACTATTAAAGGTGACAGAATGGTAAGAGTGATAAAAGATAAAGCAAAATTTTTAAAAATTTCTAAGAAACTGATTGAAAAAGAATTTGTTTCTATGGCATCTATGAACTGCTGGATTTATGAAGAAGACATTGGAAAAATGTGTTCTTTTTTAATTTCTAGTGATGGTGAGAGAATTTCTGGACAAACTATTCCTGTTGATGGAAACGCTACAAGATTAGATTAAAATATATTAAGCTTTAACTTATGAGCTATGGTCTTTATATCGGAAAAAATTTAACATCTGATGGCCATGCTTGGTTAGCTGGATATGGCGACGAACCTTCAAGTCATTGGCTTGAAATAATTCCACGAAAAAAACATAAATCAAATAAAACAATATCAGTTGGGGTTAATAAAGATGCTGATATGCCTGGAATATTAACAAAAATCCCACAAGCCCCGGAAACTCACAAACATATTCGTGTAAGTTATTCTTATTATCTTGGTGTTCCAGCTCCAATTACAAATGGAGGATTAAATGAACATGGTGTTGCTGTTCGAGACATTTGGTCAACTTCACGCAAAGAATTAATTAACATGACACCTAAAAATCAAAAAGGCCTTAACTATAGTGATTTAGCTCGTATAGTTTTAGAGCGTGCTAAATCTGCACATGAAGCTGTTAAAATTGTTGGCAACTTAATTAAAAAATATGGAGAGAGCACTTATGGGGGAAACTCACATATTTTTGCAGATTCAAATGAAGCATGGATAATGATACAATTTGCTGGGGGAGTTGGTCTTTGGGTTGCTGAAAGACTTGGACCAAATAGTATTCGTGCTTCACGTCCTGGGTATATTGAAGAAATTCCCATAAAACAAAAAAATAATCCTAACTTTCTTTACTCAGATAATTTAATTAAATTTTGTAAGGATAAAGGTTGGTATTCTAAAGGTCCTTTTAATGTAAATAAAATTCTTGGAGATGGAAAAGGTCGATGGAAAGGTGTGCAATGGGTTGAAGAAAAAATTAAAAAATTATCCGAAAAACCAGAAAAAATTAGTTTAAAAAATATTGTGTGGGCTGTTCGTACTCCTAAACTAACTGGTGATACTGCGGGTTATGGACAAATTGTACCTTTATTTAATCCAAGTTTTAATGATTTAAGAATGCTTTGGCACTCACCAATTGGTGCAGTAGCTTCTCCATTTTCACCAGTTTTTATGGGACAAAATATAATTCCTGAAGAATTTATGATGCACAGATACCTTACTGTTGGTGAATCACACAGATTTTCTGATGAAAGAAAAAAAAATGAAAAAGATACCATATCTCATGTAAGTCAAGCAGTTGAATCAACGGTTTCTGCGGTATATGAGTGTAAACGATTATTGTATCTAATTTTACAAAACGAAAATCTTTTTCTTTCTGTTGCTAACAAATTATTTGAAAATAGAGAAAAAGATTTAATAAAAAAAACTATTCATGTTCTTAATACTGCAAAAATTCTTCTAATTAAAAATGAGAAAAATCTATCTGAAAAAATTTTAAACAAGTTTAGTATAAATGAATTAAGAGGTGGATTAAAACTTGTTCAAGTACTGTCAAAAAATATGGAAACGTATATAAGGCAAACGAAAGGTTTTAATAAAAATATTAAACCAAAATCTTTTGAACAAATTTGGTAGTTTTAAAATTAACTCTTAAAACTAATCTCGTGTCCATACTCGTGGATACAAATCTGTATCAGGTCGATCACCAGATTTTAAACCTTTTTTAATCATTAAAGAGCTAAAATCTGGATCCATTCCATAATTACGAAACTTAATACGTGCATCATCACCCAACCACTTAGTAGTAAAAACTCTTAAGTTATTTTCATCATCTAGTTTTCCTGAACCACCATGCATTGTACGACCATTGAAGGCGATACAATCACCTGGTTGCATGTCCCAGCTCATAACACCAAATCGCTCAGGGTCCGCATTGATGTCTGGAAATTCTTGTTCGGCTATTTTGGAGAAATCGACTTGATCTTTAGGATTACCAGTTAGATTGCCAAAATTGTACTGGTTAAAAACAGATTTAAAACGGTGTGAACCAGGTACAAATGACAAACAATTTTTTTGTTTAACGGGTACTAAAGGCATCCAAAGTGTACAAGCATCATACCCTTCGATTGACCAATAAGGTTCATCCTGATGCCACGGAGATTCAAACTTAGTACCAGATGATCTCACGAATATAGCATCGAAAAAAAAATTAATAGTTTTAGCATTCATCAACTGACCACAAATCTGAGCAGCTGGAGAATTAAAAATAAACTTTTTATATTCTTCAATTTCTCGCCAAGCTAAGGTGTCATAAAACATGGTACGTCCCGAAGCATCTTTATTCCATATACGCGAACGCTCTGTGGGAGATTCGCAATTAGCATCTAATCCCTTATTTAAAAGTTCAATCCATTCTTTATCAAACATATTCTGTAAAAGTAAAACGCCATCACGGTGATAAGTGTCAATTTCTTCAGGAGTGATTGTTCGTAATAAATTAGTGTTCATTGAATCATCTTATCTTTTTCTCAAATTTTTTTCTTAATTTTTGCAAGTTTACTAAATAATCATCTCGAATGTTAGATATCATTGCTACTGATTTTCCTTTAGCTTGTTGTCTCGTACCTTTAATAACTCTTGAAGATAGTTTTTTTGATAGTTTAGGAGCTTTTAGTTTTGTCCAAGGTAATTTTAAAGCAGGTCCAAATTGCTCTAACATATGTTTCATTCCTGCTTTTCCGCCAGCTAAATGATAAGTTAAAAATATTCCCATTAATGACCATCTAAGTCCTGGTCCATCTTCAATTGCTCTATCTAAATCTTTTGTTGATGCATAGCCTTCATTAACTATATGTAAAGCTTCTCTCCATAAGGCTTCTTGGAGTCTGTCAGCTAAATAACCTGGCAATTCCTTTTTAACCATAATTGGATTCATGGATATAGATTTATAAAATTTATTAGCTTTGTTTAAAAATTTCTTTTTTGTTTTTTTACCTGGAACAATTTCTACACCAGGACACATATAAACAGGATTAAAAGGATGACCTATCATTGTTCGTGCTGGATTTTTGCATTTAGAATATATTCTTGTTGGTAATAAGCCTGATGAACTAGACGAAATAATAGCATTTGGTTTTGCATATTTACCAATAATATTCATCAATTTAGTTTTTATTCTATAATCTTCAGTAGCACATTCCTGAATAAAATCAGCTGTTCTTAAAGCTTTTTTTAATGATGTTACGTATTCAAAATTTTTTAAATTAAGTTTTTTTTTATTGAATAATTTTTTTACATAAGGCCAAGTACGTTTTATTTCTGTAATTAACTGCTTTTTAAGCTTAAAATTTTTGTCATAAGCAATAACTTTTTTATTGTGAGCTAAACATCTAACAATCCAACCAGCACCTATAACCCCTGTACCTATAACAGCAACTTTTTTTAGATCGTTAGACAATATTTATTTATAGTTTTTTAATTTTAGTTTTTCTCTAGTTTCTGCAGGAGTC
>CACLNK010000006.1 GCA_902608305.1 uncultured Pelagibacteraceae bacterium
AAAGAACTAAGGAATTCGAATGAGCTATTAATGATTCCAAGAATAAAAGATTTGATTAATCCGAAATATATAAGAAATTTTTTAGCATGTCTTGTAGTTAAACTTCTTTATAATTTAAAAAGAAGACCAAAAATGAATGCCCCCCAATTTTCTGGGATACTTTATTCCGGGATACAAAACATGGAAACTGTGAAAAAAACCTTATCTTTTTTTAAAAGAAATAAATATAAAAATTGCGAAATTTTAGTTCATCCAGGTTATGCCAACAAAAGAGAAAAATCAAAATTTAAAAAAAATTATTTTAATTTTTATAACTCTAAAAACAGAAAAAAAGAATTTAATCTATGTTTTTCAGAAGAGATAAAAAACCAAATAAATAAATTTTAATGAGTATTGAATTCAAAAAATCAAATATAAATAATATCAGCAGATATGTAAATTTATACAGAAAATGTTTTAAAAACTATCCAATTAAAAAGAACGAAAAATATTTTCAATGGCTATATAGTAAAAATCCCATAGGAAATTTTATTGGTATAGATGCCATTGAAAATAACTTAGAGATAGGCCAAGTGGGAGGCATACCATATGAATTTAATTATAAAGGAAAAAAAATAAAAATATTACAGTCAATTAATGTTTGCGTTGATCAAAACTATAGAGGTAAAAAATTATTTTATGAAATGGCTACAAGGTTGGAGCAATATGCAAAAGAAGAAAATTATACATTTATAATTGCTATTGCTAATAAAATGGCTACCCCAGCATGGCAACATTCTATTTCCATGAAATTATTATCAAAATTAAATGTTTTAATTGGATATGGAGATTTGGGACTTAAAAATTTGCAGTTACATGATAATAATTTTTTTTCTTTATGGAATAAAGATCGAATTGTTTGGAGAAAAAGCAATCCATATAATAAAGTTTTAATCAATAGTGAAAAAAAAATAAAATTTGTAAGTCCCAGTGTGCTTTCTATTTTTCAGGTTTTTTCATATCTTAAAGATAATAATTATGATTTAATTTTTGACAAAAAAAAAATCAATCTTTTTCTGCCAAGTCTTTTCATAGGATTAATCCCAGAATATGATAACAAAAATTTGTTTTTCAGCATTCCTGATATTTTGAAACCATCCCCATTAAATTTTTTGTACAAAGATGTAAGTGGAAACAATAATAATATTGATGAAAAAAAATGTTTTTTTTCATATTTAGATTTTGACGCTTACTAACAAATACTGATAATTTTAGTTTTGAAATTTTATGGAAATAAAAAAAATAATAAAATATAGATTAGAAGTTTTAGTTTTAACTATAGTTTCTATTTTTACATATTTTAGAAGTCCATATATTTTTAAATCTGGCAGATTTTTAGCTGAAGAAGGCAATAAACATTTTGCTTATGCATATGAAAATGGTTTTTGGAAAGGTCTATTTTTTCTAGAAAAAGAAGCAGGTTATTTTAATTTTATTGCAAATTTTTTAACTGCCATGTCTTCTTTAATACAAATCGAATTTTCTCCAATGATTACTGTTTATGGTTCACTATTTTTTGTTTTGTTACCAATATATTTTGTATTATTTAGAGAATCAGAATTATTTGATAATAATAAAAAAAAAATTATTGGGTCATTTTTACTATTTATTACACCACCTTTTGTTCCAGAGATATGGGTTAATTCAATTAATACTCAAATTTATTTGACCATTGGTTCAATTCTCATTTTGTTTATGACTAATTTAAATAATTTACAAAAAAAAATTAATCATATATTCATTTT
Source organism: uncultured Pelagibacteraceae bacterium (assembly GCA_902608305.1). Classification (GTDB taxonomy): domain Bacteria; phylum Pseudomonadota; class Alphaproteobacteria; order Pelagibacterales; family Pelagibacteraceae; genus Pelagibacter. Next base: position 1,785 of record CACLNK010000006.1, read on the forward strand.
TGTCTCTGGGTTTTCAGGAGTTTATACATGTTGTTTACTACCATTATTTGCAATTAATTTTTATTATAGAAAAAATTTTTATAATTTTTTAAATTTTTTGATTCTTTTCATTGCATCATGTGTCCAATTTTTTTTTGTTTTACAATCAAAGATCAACAATGTTTTGCCAAGCACTGTTTTAGCAGCAGATTTGGATGCTAATCTTATTGTAAATTATATTTACAATATTTTATTAAAATCTTTTTTTGGCAGACAAATTATTCACTTCACATGGGAAAAAATAATTTCTTCATTTTTGCCATTTAATTATGTTTATACATTATTAAGTATATTTTTTGTAATATTAATTTTTTTATTATTCAATTATAAAAAATTAATAGGTTTTATAATTAAAGACAAAGTTTTATTATATTTGCTATTTGTATTTTTAACTGTTTCAGCATTAGTATTAATTGGTGCCGCAGGTGATTATGTGGGGGGAAGATATGCAGCCATACCAGGAGTAACTTTATTGTTAATTATTTTTCATACGATGTTTAAAACAAAAATGAAAAAAATAAAAATAGCTTTTGCAGTTTTAATTTTTTTTTCATTAATTTCAGGAATGTATGAGTTTAGACCCCCAACTAAAAATGTTAAACATCAATATTTAAAGTATTTGGATTGTATAAATTGCCCAGAATGGAAAAATGAAATTAAAAAATGGAAAAAGGATAATCAGTATATGATAGGAATTTGGCCTTATCCTCGTAAACAAATGAGGCTAAAAAACTTTGTTAATTAAAGAATTACTTTTTTAGTTTTATTAAATTTATAAAACAAAATAATTTTAAATAATTCTATCAAATAAATAAAATTTTCCGTTGCAAATAATTTTATTGTTGAATTACTGTATATCTTGTATTTAAGAGGCATAGAGATCATTTTGGCTTTAGATCTATGAAATAATATCATAAGCTCTGCATCAAAAAAAAATTTCTTTGATAAAAATTTAATGTTTTTAAAATTTTTTGGTTTATTAAAGCCTTTTAATCCTGCTTGTGTATCACCCGTATTTGTATTTAATAACAAGAGGTTTAAAATTAAACAAACAATTCTACCTATAAAAAACCTGCAAATTTGATACAAATTTAATCTTCTTGTTTCAAGTCTGCTTTCCGGAGATTTTCTATTTATATATACCAGGTCATGTTTTTTTAAATGATTAATTAATCCACTTAAGTATTTAAAATAAGGTAAATCACAATCAATAATAATTATCTTTTTAAATTTTGCTAATTTGATTCCTTTAATTAAAGATGTTGATTTACCTAGGTTTGTTGAATTTGTGATTATTTTAATATTTTTCTTTTTTAATTCATTGATTATTTTATTAGTTTTATCAGAGCTTCCATCGTCAATTAAAATTAATTCGTAATTTAAATTTTTTATTTTCTTTAATTTTTTTGTCAATTTTTTAACTGAACTTTTGATAATTAATTCAGAATTTAAACAAGGTATTACAAAAGATATATTCATTTTCAATTTAAAGTTGAACTAAAGGTTTAATTTTTAGAATAATTTATTCATCATTTAAGTTTTTAGTGTATATCTGGCAGAAATGAAACTTACAACTGACCAAAAAAAAGAAATTTTAGATCAACAATCACAACAAACTACCACAAAAAGAGTTACTGCCCCTGAACTTGAAAAGATTCTTTATCAAGCAATGCCAGTGCTCGATCATGGTTTTATCAGAGTAGTTGATTATATGGGCAATGATTCATCTATTGTTCAATCAGCTAGAGTTTCTTACGGAAAAGGCACTAAAAAAGTATCTACAGATAGCGGGCTGATAAAATATTTAATGCGCCATTGGCATAGTACTCCATTTGAAATGTGTGAAATAAAATATCACGTAAAACTTCCAATATTTATTGCACGCCAGTGGATCAGACACAGAACAGCGAATGTGAATGAATATTCAGCAAGGTATTCAATTTTGGATAAAGAATTTTATCTTCCAACATCTGAAAATTTAGCAGCACAATCTAAAAGCAACAGACAAGGAAGAGGAAATATAATTGATGGTGATCAAGCTAAAGAGATTTTAGCTATATTAAAAAGTGATGCCGAAAAAACTTATAACAATTATGAAGTGATGCTAAATGAGCGATTTGATGGTTCAACAATAAATGAAAATAAAAATGGTTTAGCAAGAGAACTTGCTAGAATGAATTTAACGTTAAACACTTATACTCAGTGGTATTGGAAAACTGATTTATTAAACTTAATGAATTTTTTAAGATTAAGAGCAGACAGTCATGCACAATATGAAATTAGAGCTTATGCCGATGCAATGCTGGATACTTTAAAAAAATGGGTGCCAACTACTTTTGATGCTTTTATGGATTATAGAGTTGGAGGAACGGAAGTTTCTGCAAAGGGAAAATTAATAATTCAAAAGTTAATAAAAGGCGAAAAAATAAGTTTAGAAAATTCTGAATTATCTAAACGAGAGTGGAACGAACTAATGGTTAATTTTGATCTTAAGGATAAGTTGATTTAATTTTATTGGCAAATTCTAAATAAATTTTTGAAATTTCGTGATCAGGTAAAGCTTCAACAATTGGTTTACCTTGATCTCCAGTTTTTCCAACTTCAATATTAATTGGAATTTGTCCTAGAAAATCTTTTTTAAATTCTTCCGCTGTTTTTTTGACACCACCTTCACCAAATATTGAATATTTTTTCCCATCGTCTCCTATGAAATAACTCATATTATCAACTAAGCCTAAAATTTTAACTTGAAACTTATCAAACATTCTTATTCCTCTTTTTACATCAATCAAGGCAACTGCTTGAGGAGTAGAAATTACAATTACTCCATCCATTTTAATTTCTTGTACAAAAGTCATTTGAGTATCCCCAGTACCTGGAGGCATATCAACTATAATAAAATCCAAATCTTTCCAGTAAACTTGGTTAACAAAACTTTTTATTGCGCTTGCAACCATGGGTCCTCGCCAGTTTATAGCAGCTTCACCATGAGTAGCGGGCATAAAACCAATTGACATGCATTGTATGCCATACTTTAAAATAGGACTTAATTTTTTTCCATCAGTTTTTGGCGCTTCTTTAATATCAAGCATTTTAGGAATTGAAGGTCCAAAAATATCTGCATCAAATAAACCAACTTTACATCCAATTTTTTTTAAAGCTAAAGCAATATTTGTTGCAAATGTTGATTTTCCAACACCTCCTTTAGCACTTGAAATTGCTATTGTATATTTTGTTCCTGGAATTGGGTTTTTTACAAAGGTTTTACCACCTAATTTTTTCTTCATTGCGTCACTTAATTCTGGTTTTTCTTTTGGCATATGTTCATCTTAACTTGTTTTTCTTTGTAAAGACATTATATAGATTGTCATGGTTGATGATTTTAGAGGAAGAGGTGGAAGTCCATGGGGTTCACCACCGGGGGGAGGCAACGGTTCAGGAAGAGGTCCAGCCCCACCAGACATAGATGAAATTATAAAAAAAATTCAGAAAACAATTAATAGATTTTTACCTGGCGGCAGCGCACAGGGAGGCAAGCCTTTAATTTTGGGATTGATAATTTTGGCGATTATTTGGGCTGCGAGCGGTTTGTATAGAGTGCTACCTGATGAACAAGGTGTAGTTTTAAGATTTGGCAAATATGAAAAAACAACTCAACCGGGATTAAATTATCATATTCCTTATCCAATTGAAACAGTGCTCACACCTAAAGTTACAAAAGTAAATAGAATGGATGTCGGTTTTAGATCAGAAAGAGACACTGGCTTTTCTTCAACGGCTGTTGCAGATGTACCAGAAGAAAGTTTAATGCTAACTGGAGATGAAAATATAGTTAACATAGACTTTTCTGTTTTTTGGGTAATTAAAGATGCTGGAAAATTTTTATTTAAAATTCAAGATCCACCAGCAACAGTAAAGGCAGCGGCAGAAACAGCGATGAGAGAAGTTATAGCAAAAAGTAAACTTCAATCGATATTAACCGAAGGGAGATCTAAAATTGAGATTGAAACACAAGACATTGCCCAGAGCCTTTTAGATGAGTATGAATCTGGAATACAAATCACACAAGTACAAACTCAAAAAGCAGATCCACCTGATGAAGTAATTGATGCTTTTAGAGATGTACAGGCAGCAAGAGCTGACATGGAAAGATCAAAAAATGAAGCCGAAGCTTATGCAAACGATGTTATACCAAGGGCTCGAGGAGATGCGGCAAAAATTTTACAGGAGGCCGAAGCATACAAAAAACAAGTTGTTGCAGCAGCCGAAGGTGAAGCAAGTAGATTTTTAGCTATTTACACTGAGTATGCAAAAGCAAAACAAGTAACTCAAGAACGTATGTATTTAGAAACAATGGAAAAAGTTTTAGCGGATATAGATAAAGTGATTATAGACAGAAAAGCTGGAGGAGTAGTACCTTATTTACCTTTGCCAGAATTAACAAAGAAATCAAAAGGAACTAGTACACAATGAAATTAAAAAAATTTATACTTCCTGTTATAATTTTTATTGGTATTGTAATTTATTTATCACTTTTTACAGTGAAAGAAATTAACCAAGCAATAATATTGCAATTTGGTGATCCAAAAAGAATAATTAAGACACCAGGCCTTCAAGTGAAAATTCCTTTTATTCAAAATATTGTGTATTTAGACCGTAGAATATTAAGTTTAGATCCATCGCCAGAAGAAGTTATTGCATCTGACCAAAAACGTTTAATCGTTGATGCATTTGCAAGATTTAAAATTGTAGATCCTTTAAAATTTTATATTTCTGTTGGAAATGAAAGAGTAGCAAGATCAAGATTGGCTACTATTATAAATTCGAGATTAAGAAGCGTTTTAGGTACTCAAAGCCTTGCTACTTTGTTATCCGAAGACAGAACAAAACAAATGGCCATTATTCAAGAAGGTGTAAATAAAGAAGCAGAAAAATTTGGTATACAAATTATTGATGTAAGAATTAAAAGAGCCGATCTTCCTCAAGCAAATAGTGAGGCAATTTATAGAAGAATGCAAACTGAAAGAGAAAGAGAAGCTAAAGAATTTAGAGCTAAAGGTGCTGAAATGGCAGTAACAATTACCTCAACAGCAGATAAAGAGGTAACTGTTATTTTAGCAAACGCAAAAAAACAGTCTGAGATTATGAAAGGTGAAGGAGACGGCCTGAGAAATAAAATTTTTGCTGATGCTTTCGGAAAAGATCCTGACTTTTTTGCTTTTTATCGAGCTATGCAAGCATATGAAACAGCTTTAATTGGTGGTGAGACTTCTTTAATTTTATCACCTGATAGCGAGTTTTTTAAATTTTTTGGAAATATTAAAAAGCTTAAAACAGAATAATTTCATAAACACCATATGAGAGAGCTAATCATTGCGTTTGGTCTTTTCTTATTTATTGAAGGGATTTTATATGCCTTATTTCCATCAAAAATGAAAAATATGCTAAAAAAAATTGATACAATTAACGAAAGTCAATTGAGAGTAGGTGGGTTAATTTTCGCTATTATTGGTTTTGTTATTATTTGGTATTTAAAAAAATAAAATGAAATTTAAAAAAATAAAAGTATTCTTAATTGCGATATTATTCACTAATTTTACATTTTTTGTAAAGGCAAAATCAGTCCCAGAATCTTTTGCAAACCTAGCAGAAAAATTAATACCTTCTGTTGTAAATATTTCAACAACACAAACTGTAGTTACTAATATCAATCCATTTCCTTTTGAATTTCCGCCAGGCTCTCCATTTGAAGATCTGTTTAAAGAATTCGGCACTCCACAGGAAAGGAAAGCAAGCGCACTAGGATCTGGCTTTATAATAGATTCAAAAGGAATAGTGATAACAAACAATCATGTTATTAAAGGAGCGGAAGACATAATAGTTAGAGTTGATGGAAATAAAGAATATAAAGCAAAAGTAATAGGAGCGGACCCGCTTTCAGATGTTGCTGTTCTTCAAATTGAATCACAAGAAAAATTTATAGCAGTTAAATTTGGTAATTCAGACAAAGCAAGAATTGGAGATTGGGTTATAGCGATTGGAAATCCTTTTGGTTTAGGTGGTACGGTTACATCTGGAATCATTTCAGCTAGAAATAGAGACATAGGATTATCAAGATATGAAGATTACATTCAAACAGATGCATCTATAAACGTGGGAAATTCTGGAGGACCACTTTTTGACATGAAAGGAGATGTGATTGGTATTAACACAGCTATCCTCGGTCAATCAGGATCAATAGGTATTGGTTTTGCAATTCCATCTAATAGCGCCAAAAGAGTTATTGATCAATTAATAAAATTTGGCGAAACAAAAAGAGGATGGCTTGGGGTTAGAATTCAAGTAGTTACAAAAGAAATAGCAGATGTTGAAAAACTGTCGAAACCTAGAGGAGCATTAGTTGCAAGTGTAGCAGAAGATAGTCCATCAGATAAAGCAGGAATTAAAGCTGGAGATATTATTTTAGAATTCAATGGAGTTTTGATAAACGAAATGAAAGAATTACCTAAAATTGTAGCACAAACAGAGGTAGGTAAAACAGTAAATGTTAAAGTATGGAGAAATAAAAAAGAAATTTTAAAAAAAATAAAATTAGGACGACTAGAAACTTCTAAAGATTTTCAAGCAAAAAAAGTAATTGAACCAAAAACTATTGAAGTTAAATCTTTAAAAATCGAAGTAAGAGTGCTTGAAAAAAAAGATATTGAACAAAGAAAACTTCCACAAAATACTACAGGGTTAGTAATTACAAAAATTGCAACTGATAGCCCAATCAATTATTTAAATGTTAATGACATAATTGTTGAAGCAAACAAACAATCAATTCGGACAATTAATCAGTTAGAAAATATTGTAAGTGCAGCAATTAAATCCAAAGAAAAAACTATATTAATTGCAATCTATAATAATCAAAACCAAAGAAGATATATTGGTGTTAAACTAGATTGATAATGGACAATCAGTCCAAGATTATTTTAATTGCAGGACCAACAGCATCTGGTAAATCAAATTTTGCAGTAAAACTTGCAAAAGAAATTGATGGAGAAATTATCAATGCAGATAGTATGCAGGTTTATAGACAATTAAAAATTTTAACTGCAAGGCCTGATAAAAAGGCACAAAACAATATCAGACATCATCTCTATGGAATTGTTAATATAAATAAAAATTTTTCAACTGGAACCTGGTTAAAATTAGCTGTCAGCAAAATTAAAGAAATTAGAAAAAGAAAAAAAGTTCCAATCGTTGTTGGTGGCACAGGTCTATATTTTCAGTCTTTAATCAATGGTTTGGTAAAAATTCCAAATATTTCAATAAAATTAAGAAAAAAAATAAGATTAATGCAAAAAAGATATGGACAAAAAAAATTTTATAAAAAACTTATAAAATTAGATCCAAAAGTAAAAAATAAATTTGATCCCAGGGATACACAAAGATCAATTAGAGCATTTGAAATTAAAACTCATACAAAAGTTTCTATGTATGATTGGCTTAATAAAACTGAACCTATTTTTAACAAAAAAGCGTTTATAAAATTTTATGTAAATTTTGAAAGGTCAAAATTGATTAAAAGAATTCAAAAAAGAACTGAAAATATGATCAAAGAAGGAGGAATCCAAGAAGTTGCTAAATTTAATAAACTAAGAATTAAAAAAGACAAAAGTATTAACAAGGTAATTGGTATTGATGAATTAACGAAATATTTAAACAATCAGATTAAAATAAAACAGGCTGAAGAGCTTATTGCTATTAAAACACGACAATATGCAAAGAGGCAGACTACATGGGCAAGAAGTAGGATGATTGAATGGACTAAAATTGAGCCCCAACAACTTTCATCAACCATAAAAAAAATAAATAAATCATCTCTTAAACTTGACCAATTAATATAAAGTCCGATAGATTGCCTGAATGTCTAAATTATACTCAGGCGCAGAAATTGTATTTAAATGCTTAGAAGATCAAAAAGTTGATCATGTTTTTGGCTATCCTGGTGGTGCAGTTTTACCAATATATGATGAGTTAAAAAATCACTCATCATTAAAGCATATTTTAGTAAGACATGAACAGGGTGCAGGACATGCAGCAGAAGGTTATGCAAGATCAACTGGAAAACCAGGAGTCGTATTTGTTACTTCAGGACCAGGTGCAACAAATGTTGTTACAGCATTAACAGATGCTTTTATGGACTCGGTTCCACTAGTTTGTATTTCAGGACAAGTTCCCACACATTTAATTGGTACTGATGCTTTCCAAGAATGTGATACGACTGGAATAACAAGACCTTGCACAAAACATAATTGGTTAGTAAAAAATATTAAAGACTTATCAAAAACAATTCACAAAGCTTTTGAAGTTGCAACAACTGGAAGGCCAGGCCCTGTTTTAGTTGATATTCCTAAAGATGTTCAGTTCCAAAAAACAACTTATAAAAAATATAATAAGCAAAAAAAATTAAACGGTAATTCTAAAAATCTTTTTTCACAAAAGGATATTAATGAATTGATTCAATTAATGAGCCAATCATCTAAACCAATTTTTTATACAGGAGGTGGAGTTGTTAATTCTGGACCGAAAGCAAGTGAATTAATAAGAGAACTAGTAAGTTTAACTGGATTTCCTATCACGTCAACACTTCAGGGTCTTGGCGCTTTTCCAGGTAATGATAATCAATTTTTAGGCATGCTTGGTATGCATGGATCTTATGAAGCGAACAACGCTATGCATGATTGTGACTTAATGATTAATATTGGCGCAAGATTTGATGATCGTATCACAGGAAAGATAGATGAATTTTCTCCAAAATCAAAAAAAGTTCATATAGATATTGATCCTTCGTCTATAAATAAAAATGTAAAAGTTGATTTACCTATTGTCGGAGATGTTGCTCAAGTTATAAGTTCAACGATTAAAACTATTAAAAAAGTAAAACCTGGTTTTGCAAAATCAAACAAACAAAAGATTTCTAAGTGGTGGGAAAAAATTCAAAAATGGAGATCCATAAAATCATTTGATTTTATTAATAGTACAGAGACGATAAAACCTCAGTATGCAGTTCAAAGGCTTTACGAATTAACAAAAAATAAAGACACATATATAACAACTGAAGTTGGGCAGCACCAAATGTGGGCAGCGCAACATTATAAGTTTGATAAGCCTAATCGTTGGATGACATCTGGGGGCCTAGGTACAATGGGATATGGCTTGCCAGCAGCAGTTGGAGTTCAAGTGGCTCATCCAAGTAAACTTGTTATTGATATTGCAGGAGAAGCATCAGTTTTAATGACAATGCAAGAAATGTCTACTGCAGTTCAATATAGTCTGCCAATTAAAATTTTTATTTTGAATAACGAGTACATGGGGATGGTTCGACAATGGCAAGAACTTCTTCATGAAAAAAATTATTCTGAAAGTTATACCGCGGCTCTGCCAGATTTTGTTAAATTAGCAGAAGCTTATGGATGCGTTGGAATTAGAGCAAAAACACCTGATGAACTAGACGATAAAATTATTGAAATGATTAATACTGATAGACCAGTCATTTTTGACTGTATGGTTGATAAGGAAGAGAATTGTTTTCCAATGATACCTTCCGGAAAACCTCACAATCAAATGCTTTTAGGACCAAAAGACCAGAAAGAAACAAAAATTACCAAGAAAGGAAAAACTTTAGTTTAATGGCAAAAGCAAAATCAGCTTATAGTATTCCTGGCAAACAAGGAAAATTTGATACACATATAATTGTAGTATGGGTTGATAATGAACCTGGAGTTTTAGCAAGAGTTGCAGGTTTATTTTCAAGTAGAGGATATAGTATTGAATCTTTGGCGGTAGCTGAAGTTGATCCAAAATTAAACATTTCTAGGATCACAATTGTAACCACAGGAACACCTCAAGTTATAGAACAAATTAAATTACAATTAAAAAAGCTTGTACCAGTACATAAAGTTGCTGATTTTAAAAGAGAAGATAAAAAAGTAATATTTAAAGAAATGGCTTTATTTAAGGTAGTTGGAAATAGCTCTAAGAAAGATAAAGCTCTAAAAGCTTGTAAAAAGTATAATGCAGTTATATTGGACAAGACAAATAAATCTTACGTGATACAAATAACTGCTTTAAGAAGAGAAATAGATGTAATGTCAAAAAATTTAAAAAAATTTGGTTTAGTAAGTGTATCTAGAACTGGTGCAGTTGCAATGACAAGAGGTTCAGAAATATTTAAATAAAAAAGGAAATAAATATGAAAATGTTTTATGAAAAAGATACAGATGTAAATTTAATAAAAGAAAAAAAAATAGCGATCTTTGGTTATGGAAGTCAGGGTCATGCTCACGCTTTAAATTTAAGAGATAGTGGAGTAAAAGAAGTAGTAGTTGCCCTTAGAGACGGGTCTGCAAGTAAAGCAAAAGCAGAATCAAAAGGATTAAAAGTTATGAACTTGTCTGATGCTGCGGAGTGGGCTGATGTAGTTATGATTTTAACTCCAGATGAATTACAAGCTACAATTTATAAAAATCATATTGAACAAAGAGTAAGAGAAGGAACTTCAATAGCTTTTGCCCATGGTTTGAATATTCATTATGATTTAATTAAAGCAAGAAAAGACTTAGATGTATTTATGATAGCACCAAAAGGTCCAGGACATTTGGTAAGAAGTGAATATGAAAAAGGCGGTGGAGTTCCATGTTTATTTGCAGTGCATCAAAACGGCTCTGGTAAAGCAAGAGAACTTGCCATGTCGTATGCTTCTGCGGTTGGTGGTGGAAGGTCAGGAATTATTGAAACTACATTTAAAGATGAAGTTGAAACAGATTTATTTGGCGAACAAACAGTTCTTTGTGGTGGATTAGTAGAATTAATTAAAAATGGTTATGAAACTTTAGTTGAAGCTGGATATGAACCAGAAATGGCATATTTTGAAACTGTTCATGAAGTTAAGTTAATTGTTGATTTAATCTATGAAGGTGGAATTGCTAATATGAATTATTCAATTTCAAATACAGCTGAGTATGGCGAGTATGTAACTGGTCCAAAAATTATAAATAAAGAAGAGACAAAAAAAAGGATGAAAGAGGTGTTGGCTGACATCCAATCAGGTAAGTTTACAAAACAATGGATAGATGAATGTAAGAATGGTCAAAAAAACTTCTTGAAAACTAGAGAAAAACTAGCAGAACATCCAGTTGAAAAAGTTGGAGCTGAACTTAGAGCTCTGATGCCATGGATTGCTAAGAATAAATTAATAGACAGCGATAAAAGCTAAAAAATGTGGTCAAGTTTTGTTAGCCATTGTTAAGGATTATTTGGTAAAAATTAAACTTAATTTGATGGGCTTCTTTACAAAAATTAAAAGAAAATATAATATATAATCTAGTTAATGACGTTGGGGTAATACCCACCACCCCCATATACAACTTAAGTAGGTGAAAAATAATGGATAAAATAGAAAAATTTACCAGATCAGATCTAAATTTTTTTATTAATCAAAATATACAAGTAGATTTACCAAATTTTGTTTTAAGTTTAGTTTGTGCAGCTATATTAAGTTTTTTAGTACAATTATTTTATGTTAGATATTCAACAACACTTTCTAATAGAAAAGAATTTTCAAAAAACTTTGTAATATTAGGAGTAACAACATGTATTGTAATTATGATTGTAAAAAGCTCATTAGCTCTATCTTTGGGGCTGGTTGGAGCATTATCAATTGTAAGATTTAGGGCAGCAATAAAAGAACCAGAGGAATTGGTCTATTTATTTCTAATTATAGCAATTGGTTTAGGATGTGGAGCTAACCAATTAATAATAACTGTTACTGGAATATTTTTTTCATTAGTAATAATTATGTTTTATTCAGGTTATTTAAAAAGTTCTAAAAAAAATTTAGATGAAAAAATTAATGCAGGAATAATTATTGAGGGAAACATTTCTGATATTCAAATAAACAATTTGGTTAGTGAAATAAAAAAAATATCGAAAGAATTAAAATTTATATCTATGTCAAGAAGCAACGAAAGCACGACCATAAATGTAGATTTGAAACCTAAAAAATTTGAAAATTTGACCTTATTGTCAGGTAAAATAAAAAAGCGATTTCCGAACTCTAAAGTAATTTTGGCATATAATGATGACCTATCATTATGATTATAATAAAAGAAAAAAAGAAAAAAAATATTCTTTTTTCTTTTAACAAGTTTCTTTTTTTATACTTTTTCGTAACTTTATTTTTTGGCTTAATACTAACTGGTTTTATATTTACTTCATATACATTTGAGAAAGCTAAAACTAATTTTTTGGACTATTTTTCCAAAGCAGGAAGATATGAATATTTGTATCTTCCAAAAATAACACTAGAAGCATTAAAAAGTAATTTTTACAAAATTAATGAGATTAATCTAGAAATACAATTTGATGATGTTCTTGTAATAGAAAATTTTAGAAAAACTTCAATAGAAAACGGAATTTTAGGATCAAAGGAATTAATACCTAGGGTAAAAGCAAATATAATTTTTGAAGGAAAAAAATACCGAGGAGATATAAGACTAAAAGGTGATAGAAAAGTTCATTTTCAGGAAAAAAGCAAATCTTCTTACAAAGTAGAATTAGATCGGAATCAATATCTTTTTGGATTAAAGAAATTTTCAATCCAGAAGCCAAGGATAAGAAATTATATACACGAATGGATTTTTCATGAAATGGCAAGAGATTTTAATATAATTAAATTAAAATACGAATTTATAAATCTCAGTGTAAATGGTGAGGATCAAGGTCTGTATGTAATTGAAGAAGGTTTTGGTAAAGAATTAATAGAGAGAAACAAAAGAAGGAATGGGCCTATATTCGGAATAGATGAAGACATATCAAATGATATTAATAATCCTGTTTTTGAAATTTATAATAAAAATTACTGGTCTAGATCAGAAAACAATCCATTAGTAAGAACTGCTTCTCAAAAATTAAGAGATTTTTTCAACAAAGAAGATAATTTAGAAAATGTTTTTGATGTAGAAAAATGGGCAGCATATTTTGCTGTTGTTGATATGACGTCAAATTATCATGGGGCTTTATTAAAAAGTGTTAAGTTTTATTATAATCCAATCAATGGACTTTTTGAACCAATTCCATTTGATGGACACAGACTTAAACCAAATTATCATAGTTATAATTTAAATTATGATGATAGAATTTTGATTGATATCATATCTGACGCACAAAATCGAGACGAAGCGTCTTTAACTTGGGTTAAAAAATTTTTTTTTAAAAGTAAAGAAATAAATCAAGATTTTTATAATCTTTATTTAAAAAACTTGAGAACTATAAGCTCAAAAATATACATAGATAAATTTTTAAAAAAAAATTTAAAAAAAATAAAAAAAATTAATTCTCATATTTATTCGGACTATTTCTATTATGATAACAGTAGAAATTTTGGTTCTGGATTGTATTATTTTTTATTAGAAGATTTTTTTCATCAGGCAGAAAACATTCAAAATAAATTAAAAACCAAAAGAAATATTCAAGTGTTAAAAAAAAATAACTCCGAATTTTTAATAAAAAATTATTATAAAAATTATGGAGCACTAATGATAGAAAAACTAATTTGTAATAATAATGGTCAAAAAATTGAAATTAAAATAAATGAACCTGTAAAAAATTTTTCAAACACACTTATAAAACCACCTAAAGAAAAAATAGAAAATTTAAGATGTACGCATGTAAATTTAGTTAATAAATTCAATGAGAATCCATCCTTAATGAAGGTTGATTATATAAATTCTGACTATAATTATAAAAAATTCCAAGATAGTGATCCTGAAATATTAGACAAATATTTTGTTAAAGAAAACAAACAACTTTTTTTAATTAACGACGAAATTGTAATTGATCAAAATTTATATATTCCAAAAGGATATGAAGTTTTTGTAAAACCCAATCAAAAAATATTTCTTATTAATAATGCTTTTATAATCTCTAATTCACCCTGGAATATAGGCGGAGAAAATGGACAAGTAGTTATAACTGGAAGAATAGATAATATGGGAGGAGGAATATTGATCGGAGACAATAATAAATTATCAAAAATTCAAAATACAAAAATTTCTTACTTAACAGGCTATGAAAAAAAATTAAATCCAGAATTTTTAATTTTAGGGTCAATTAACTTTCATCAAACAAATGTAGAAATTAAAAATGTTAATTTTGAAAATATTTATTCAGAAGATTCAATAAATATATTTAGATCTTCATTTAAAATTAACAATAATAGTTTTAACAATATTAGTTTTGATGCAATTGATATAGATTTTAGCAATGGAGAAATAAGTTATTCTAATTTTAAAAACATAAAAAATGATGCAATTGATTTTTCAGGATCAAATGCAAAAATCTACAATTCTTATTTTGAAAATGTAGATGATAAATTGATAAGTGCAGGAGAAAATTCAAAAATTAATATTTCTAAAATCAATGGTCTTAACTCACATGCTGGAATTGTTAGTAAAGATGGATCAGAAGTTTATTCAAGCGATATTGATTTTAATGGTGTTGCAATTCCTTTTGCTGCATATCAAAAAAAAAAAGAATATAACCATGGTTTATTAGTTGTAAAAAATTATGACATTAATAATTTTTCAGCAAAATGGATTAAAGATAAAAAATCAAAAATTATTGTAAATAATATACCAGTTGAAATTGGGACGAAAAACGTACTTTCAATAATTAATGAAAAAAAATTTTTTTTAATAGAATAGCAAACCAATGTTAAATAAAATAAATAGATTTGAAAGAAAATGGATATATAAGAGTGGTGATTACTTAACCCTAATTAACTCTTTAATCAGATCAAATTTCTTTTTCAGTAGTCAATATCCAAAAAGAAGAGTTAATTCAATTTACTTTGATAGTTCTAATTATTCATCTATTAGACAAAATTTGGATGGAGTTAGTAATAAAAAAAAAATTAGAGTTAGATGGTATGGAGAAGGAAATAAATTAATAAAACCATTACTTGAAGTTAAAAGTAAAAAGGGCTCTGAAACAAAAAAAGAAAGCTATAAAATTAATGAATTAAATGATCTTAAATTTCCTAATTTTAAAAATTTAGAAATAATAAAAAACGTAATAAATAACAAAATTAAAACTAAAAAAATAATCTATCCAGTATTAACAACTCATTATAATAGGCAATATTTTATATCTAGTAATGGCAAAATTAGAGCTACCGTTGATTATAATTTAAAAAGTATTTTTTTGAAAAATCAAAGTCAGCTGGATATAAAAAAAAATTTTTCTTTTGTATGTATATTAGAATTTAAATATGCAACTAAATCTGATAAGTATGTAAGACAAAATCTTAAAGAAATTACGTTACGTTTATCAAAAAATTCTAAGTTTGTTAATTCCGCATTTGAAATTCCTAAGTTTTACTCATAGTTTTTAGAATTTAAGTGTCAAAATCATTTAAATTTAACATTTGTTTTGCAAAATCTATTATAGATTGTAATATCGATCGACAGAAAAATTAACACTCATGACTGATAAAAATAGAGTTTATATCTTTGACACAACAATGCGTGATGGAGAGCAATCACCGGGAGCGTCAATGAGTTTGGAAGAAAAAATTCAAATTTCGAGAGTATTTGATGAACTTGGAATTGATATTATTGAAGCTGGATTTCCAATTGCTTCACCAGGTGATTTTGAAGCCGTAAGTGAGATTAGTAAAATATTAAAAAAATCTATTCCTTGTGGTTTATCAAGACATTCCAAAAAAGATATTGATAGATGTTATGAGGCATTAAGATCTGCACCAAGGTTTAGGATTCACACATTTATTTCAACAAGCCCACTTCACATGAAGCACAAATTAAATAAAACACCTGAACAAGTTTATGAATCAGTCAAAGAACACGTAACTTATGCAAGAAAATTTACTGATGATGTAGAGTGGTCATGTGAAGATGGAACTAGAACTGATATAGATTTTATGTGTAAGACCGTTGAACTTGCAATTAAATCTGGAGCCAAAACAATAAATATTCCTGATACTGTAGGATATACAGTTCCAACTGAGTTTACAAAAATTATTCAAACTTTACTAAATAAAGTGCCAAATATTGATAAAGCAATTTTATCAGTCCACTGTCACAATGATTTAGGTTTGGCTGTTGCAAACTCACTTGCTGGAGTGCAAGCGGGAGCTAGACAAATTGAATGTACAATAAATGGAATTGGTGAAAGAGCTGGAAATGCAGCACTAGAAGAAGTTGTTATGGCTATGAGAACAAGAAACGATCTAATGCCGTATTCAACGGGTATAAATACAAAATTAATTAGCAAAGCATCAAAAGTAGTATCTAATGCAACAGGTTTTCCTGTACAATTTAATAAAGCTATTGTTGGAAAAAATGCTTTTGCTCATGAGGCTGGAATTCATCAAGATGGAATGCTTAAGAATAGAAATACTTACGAAATCATGACGCCAGAAAGTGTTGGAGTTAAACAAACCTCATTAGTTATGGGTAAACATTCTGGAAGACATGCATTTAAAGATAAATTAAACAGCCTTGGGTATGTTGATGTAACTGATGATGTAATAGAAAATGCTTTCGGTAAATTTAAAGTTTTAGCGGATAAGAAAAAACATATTTATGATGAAGATATTGTTGCATTAGTTGATGATAGTTTAATTAAAGAAGATAATGTAATTACTCTTAAATCTTTAAAAGTTTTTGCTGGAACAGGAGAACCCCAAAGAGCTGAAATGACATTGGAAGTTTATGGAGAAATTAAAAAAGCAAAGGAAACAGGAGATGGACCTGTGGATGCAACATTTAAATGTATCAAAAAGTTATACCCACATGAAGTTAATTTACAGCTTTATCAGGTTCATGCAGTAACAGAAGGGACTGATGCACAGGCAACAGTGAGTGTTAGAATTGAAGAAGAGGGAAAAACTACTGTTGGTCAAGCTGCTGATACCGATACTTTAGTTGCATCAGCAAATGCTTACATTAATGCATTGAATAAAATGATTATAAAAAGAAAGAGAAATTTTGCTCCTGAAAATACAGAGATAAAACAGAATTTAAAAAGTGAAAAACTGAAAGGAATATAAATGGGAATGTTAGGAAATATATCAAAGATTTGGAGCCAAGATATGGCAATAGATCTAGGCACTGCAAATACATTGGTTGTACTTAAAGGACAAGGGGTTGTTTTAAATGAACCATCTGTAGTCGCTGTTGTTGATGACAAAGGAAAAAAATCTGTTTTGGCGGTAGGCGATGAAGCAAAAACAATGTTGGGAAGAACTCCAGGAAATATAAGTGCAATTAGACCTTTAAGAGACGGTGTTATAGCAGATTTTATTGTCACTGAAGAAATGATTAAGCATTTTATTAAAAAAGTTCATAAAAGAAGAACTTTTGCAAACCCGAGAATTTTAATAGCTGTTCCAACAGGATCTACTCCAGTTGAGAGAAAAGCTATACAAGATAGTGCATTAGCAGCTGGCGCAAGAAGAGTTCAATTAATTGAAGAACCCATTGCAGCAGCGATTGGTGCAAATCTTCCAATTTCTGAAGCAACAGGTTCAATGGTAGTTGATATTGGCGGAGGAACAACTGAGATAGCAGTTATGTCATTAGGTGGAGTTGTTTATTCAAATTCTTTAAGAATAGCAGGAGACGCAATGGACACTGCTTTACAAACCTATATGAGAAAAGAATATAATTTATTAATTGGAGATAGCACAGCTGAAAAGGTTAAAAAAGAAATTGGAACAGCAATACCAACAAATAATAATTCATATGCGGTTAAGGGAAGGGATATTAGATCTGGTACTCCAAAAGAAGTCAATATTACTGAAGAAGATAGCTCTGAAGCTTTATCAGGAATTTTAAATGAAATTGTAAGTGGAATTAAGGATGCATTAGAAAATACTCCTCCAGAGTTATCCGCAGATCTAGTTGATATGGGATTAACTTTAACTGGTGGTGGCGCACTATTAAAAAATATTGATAAACGATTTTCTAAGGAAACAGGACTTCCTGTCCATATTGCAGACGATCCATTAGCATGTGTTGCAATTGGAACTGGAAAAGCTTTAGATCAAGAAGAAATATTTAATACTATGCTATCTGAGTATTAAAAAAAAATGCAACCGAGTAGGGACGACTTTGTAATAGCTATTCGCTCAGCCTTTTTGAAAAAAGGAACCAAACAAAGATTTTCACTTATTGTTCTTTTATTTTTTTCAATTACTTTAATTGTTTTAGGAAAATACAATTTTGTTGGTATTAATTATTTAAAAGCAATGATTAATGAAGTTGTTTATAGATCTTCATACATAGTTTCTGTTCCAGAAAAATATGCCGTGCAATCTTACAATATAGTACGAGATCATTTTATGCTTTATGAAGATTACAATATAGTAAAAAAAAAATTAAAAAAAATAGAATCTAAAAAGTATAATATAGATTTCCTAATAGCTGAAAATAATAAATTAAAAAAAACTTTGGAAGAAGTCAGTTATTCATCAGATGAACAACATGCAAAAGTTTTAATCGATAAAGAAAGTCCATTTCTTCGTTCAATTATTATTAATAAAGGAACAAAACATAATATTACAAAAGGAATGACTATATTAAATAATAACTACCTTGTAGGAAAAGTTGTAGAGGTAAACTTTTCAACCGCAAGAGTATTATTGTTGTCAGATTTAAATAGCAAAACTCCAGTTACAATAGAGCCAGGAAGTATTCAGGCAATATTATCTGGAACCGGTAAAAATAATGGAACTATTCAATATGCGAAAGAAAATCTACCTATAAATGTAGGAAGCATTGTTTTTACTTCCGGAGCTGGTGGTCTTTTTAAAGAAGGTATTCCAATAGGAAAAATTGCGGAAATAAATAATACAAAAGTCATAGATTTTTTTTCAGATTTTTCACAACTTGGATTTGTTAAAGTTGTTTTGTATAGTAAGGAGAATAATTAATAATGGTTATTCAAAAAAAAAGTAAAATATTTACTAATTTATTAAAATTAGCTCCTATAATTATTTTATTTGTATCCGTATTAAATGAATTTGATTTAAATTATATAAAGTATTTTTCTTTTAATTTTCCATTTATTTTAATTTTTTATTGGAGCCTTAAAAAAAGTGATAGCCTGGGATATGGATATATTTTTGTTGCTGGGTTAATTAATGATGTTGTAATAGGTTTTCCAATTGGATCCACGAGTGTTAATTATCTTTTAATATGTGGGTTTGCCTCATATCTTAGAAATATTACTCTTAGACCAAGTATGATTCAAGATTGGTTTTTTTTCTTATTTACTATTTTAGTTGTTAATTCAATGAGTTACATGATGTTAAATCTATTCTTTTCAACCAATGTAGATTATACAAATCTATTTTATAATACTTTTTTTACTTTCTTGTTTTATTTAGTGTTTGCAAATTTGTTTAAGATTTATCAAAAATTAGTTTTTAAAGAAGCGAATGATTAGTTCCGGAGATACAAGCATAAGAAAATCCAAAATAATTAGTAGGAGAATATTTATTATTTCTATTGCAAAAGTTGTAGTTTTTACTGGTATTATAGGTAGACTTTTTTCTTTGCAAGTAAACGAAAATAAAAAATATCTTAGACTGTCTGATAAAAATAGATTGAGAGAATGGAAGCTTCCACCAGTACGTGGTGAATTTTTCGATTATTTTGGAAATACTGTAGCGGGTAATATGGAAGTGTATCGATTACATGTTGTTCCAGAGCAAGTTGAAAATTTTAATAATCTTATGGTAAGATTAAAAAATATTCTTGATTTAAGTGATAAAGAATATTCGAAAATAGTTAATAAAAAAAATAAACAAAAACCTTGGGAAACTATAATTATTTCTGAAAATTTATCTTGGGAGCAATTTTCAAAACTAAACTTATATCTTCATGAGCTTGATGGAGCTAAACCAGTTTTATCTGTTTCAAGATACTATCCTTATAAAGAAAATTTTACTCATGTTTTAGGCTATCTTTCAAGAGCCAGCGTTTCAGACTTGGAGGAAAACGAATCTATAAAAAAAAATTATGTACCAGGCCTTAAAGTTGGAAAATCAGGTTTAGAAAAAACATTTGAAAAAGATTTGATTGGCACTAATGGTGTTCAAAGATATGAAGTTAATGCTTATGGCAAAAGAATAAACCAACTTGATCACACTGTAGGAAAAAAAGGAAAAAATATTACATTGACAGTTGATGCCGAAGTTCAAAAATTCGCCAATGATATTCTAATAGGTAAATCTGGATCTATTTCAGTAATGGATATTTATACTGGAGAAATTGTTGCTTTACATTCATCCCCGTCATTTGATCCAAATCTATTTCTTCATGGAATTAGCATCAATGATTGGAAATTAATTAGAGAAAATCCTTTAAAACCTTTATTAAACAAAACAGTTTCTGGATTATATTCTCCTGGCTCAACTATTAAACCCATTGTAGCTTTGTCTGCTCTTGAAAATGATGTGATTTCTCCAAATATGAAAGTTAAATGTACAGGAAAAATAGAATTGTACGATCATACTTATCACTGTTGGAAGGAAAAAGGTCATGGATATATGAATCTTAGAAATGCAATTAAACAATCTTGTGATACTTACTTTTATGAAGTTTCGAGAAGATTAGGAGTTGATCGATTAAATGTAACTGCAAAAAAATTTGGTCTTGGAAGTCAAGTTTTAAATGGAATTTTTGAAAATGAAAAAAAAGGCCTTGTTCCTTCTACAAAATGGAAAAAAAATAATCTTGGACGAGGATGGGTTTTAGGAGAAACTTTACTTACAGGAATAGGTCAAGGTTATATTCAAACTACCCCTCTACAACTATGTTTGATGACAGCTCAACTTGCAAACGGTGGATTTAAAATACATCCAAGAATAATTTTAGATAAAAGTTATGAAGATTATGAAACTATTAAAAAAAAAATGTCTCAAAATATTGTAGAAAGAGAAGATGTTCAAATGGGATTAATTCCAACAAGCGATGGATTAATTAATTCTTCTGAAAACAAATATAGTATTCTTTTTAGAAACCAGGAAAATGTAAAATTCGTTTTAGAAGCTATGTTTGGATCGACAAATGAACTCTTTGGCACATCATATAAATCAAGAATTGAAGATAAAAAATATCAATTTGCTGGAAAAACAGGTACAGCACAAGTAAAAAGGATAACAGAAAAAGCTAGAGAGCTTGATTTAAAAACAGAGCAAATACCTTATGAGGAAAGAGATCATGCTCTTTATATAGCTTATGGTCCTTACAAAAATCCAAGGTATGCAGCAAGTATTATCATTGAACATGGAGGATCTGGCAGTAAAGCTGCGGCGCCAATTGCAACAAAATTATTTAAACTAGTTATTGATCGTCATGAGATAAGGGAAAAAATTAAACAAAAAGAAATTCAAACTATTTAAATGTTAAATAAACTTTCATTTTCGGGACGAATAACTTTTTTTCAAAAAATTAGATCCTTGGATTATTGGTTATTAGTTTGTATTTTGTTACTTGGGTTAATAAGTAGTTTTTCCATGTATTCATCTGAAGGTGGTCAGATATTATATTATACGGAGAGCCATATTATTCGATTTACAGTTTTTTTTTCATTAATGTTGGCCATATCTTTTGTTCGTCCTAAGTTTTGGCATGCTACGGGTTATTTATTTTTTGTAATTGTTATGGGTTTGTTATTTTATGTTTCTTTATTTGGTATAACAGCATCAGGTTCACAGAGATGGATAAATTTATATTTTATCAATTTACAACCCTCAGAACTAATGAAGATTGCAATTATAATTTGTTTTGCAAAATATTATCACAGACTCCAAATTAACAATATAAATAGATTTCAAAATTTATTAATACCAATTGTTATTTTGATACTTCCTATAGTGTTGGTTTTAAGCCAACCAGATCTTGGAACTTCTATTTTAATTGCATTAAGTGGACTAGCTGTTATTTGGTTATCGGGTGTAAATATAAAATATTTTATTTATTCTTTATTGATTTTTATAGTTTCAGCACCTTTTGTTATTACGTTTTTAGAACCATATCAAAAGTTAAGAATATTAGCTTTTTTTAATCCCGAAAGAGATCCTTTAGGTTCAGGTTACCAAATTATCCAATCTAAAATTGCAGTTGGTTCGGGTGGTCTATATGGAAAAGGTTTTTTAAAAGGTACTCAAAGTTATTTAGAATTTTTACCTGAAAAACATACAGACTTTATTTTCACACTGTTTTCAGAAGAACACGGTTTTATTGGATCTCTGGCCTTGTTACTAATATATGTAATTATGATTTACAGAATTATTTTAATTGGATCAATTTGCAGAACCTTTTTTAGTAAGCTTTTTTGTTATGGTTTTGGTTCAGCAATTTTTATATATATTGTTGTAAATATGTCTATGGTTTTAGGAATGGTTCCAATCGTAGGCTCTCCACTTCCTATTATGTCATACGGAGGATCTTCCATGTTGGCAACAATGACCGGTCTTGGTATTGTGATGGGTTGCAGAATTTATAATAAAGAATTGATAGTTTAATAAAAAATATATTATCTTTTTAAGTTGGAGTAACTTCAGCTTGTTTTTTTTCTACTACAACTTCTGTTTTAAATTTATTTGAAATTTTTTGTACTTCTACTGAAGAAACTTTATATTCAGCACACATAGTTTCTTCATCTTTACCGTGTCCTGTTACCATATTGACCATATGTTCTGGAAAGTGGAACGTAGTAAAAACAATACCTTCTTTTACCCTATCTGTTACCTCAACTTTTAAAGAAACTTCTCCTCTTCCAGAATAAAGTCTTGCAACATCACCGGTGTTTAACTCTCTATATTTTGCATCTTTTGGGTGAACTAACAAAATATCTTCATCTACAATATTAATATTTTTTGTCCTTCTAGTCATAGTTGCAGCATTGTAGTGTTGTAGAACTCTACTTGTTGTTAAAATTAATGGATAATCTTTTTTATTATTTTTAATTTCTTCAGATTCTTTCCAGTCAAAATATTTTATTCTTCCTTTTCCTAATTTAAAAGTTTCTTTGTGTAATATTTTTGTATCTGTACCATCTTCTTGGACGGGCCATTGCAACCCTAGATTGCCTAACCTTTCACGTGAAACTCCTTTAAAGAAAGGAACTACATCTGCAATTTCTTTTAACACTTCATCGGCATCATATAATTTTTGATCATATCCAAGTTTTTGCATCATTTCTGTAACAATTAATCCATCTGGTTTTGTTCCTGGTAGAGGTTCTGCAGCTTTGTTAACCCTTTGAATTCTTCGTTCAGTATTTGTGAAGGTACCATCTTTTTCCAAGAAAGTTGTTCCAGGTAAAACTACATCTGCATGTTTAGCAGTTTCGCTCATAAATATTTCTTGAACTACTAACAAGTCTAATGCATTCATTGCTTTAGCAACGTGAGCACTATTAGGGTCCGTTTGGACGACATCTTCACCAATAATCCATACTGCCCTTACTTCTCTATTTATTGCTGCATCAAAAATTTGTGGAATTTTTAATCCAGCTTTTGTTGGGTGAACAACTCCATATTTTTCAGTATAAAAATCTTGATTTTTTTTATCGACAACAGGAAAATAACCCGCACCTTGATGAGGTTGACAACCCATATCAGCTGCACCTTGAACATTATTTTGCCCTCTTAATGGATTAACTCCAACGCCTTTTCTTCCAATATTTCCTGTAATCATTGCAAGATCAGCAATTAACATTACTGTTTTTGAACCTTGTTCCTGTTCAGTAACTCCCAGACCGTGAAACTCCATTGAATTTTTTGCAGTAGCGTAAGCAATAGCTGCTTCTTTTACTTGCTGTTTGTCAACTCCTGCAACTTTAGCTAATTGATCTATATCTAGTTTTTCAATTTCTTTAAGAAAGTTTTCGAAACCTTCTGTTCTACTTAAAATAAAATCTTCTTTGTACAATTTAGATTTTACTATGAAATATAACATCATATTTAAAACTGCTACATTTGTTCCAGGTCTTAATCTAATATGATAATCGGCTAATTTAGCTACTTCAGTTGTTATTGGATCTAATACAATCAGTTTTTTACCTTTCATTACTTGTTGTTTAATTTTTGCTCCTGTTACTGGATGTGCATTAGTTGGATTAGCACCAATCACCAAGAAAAGATCTGCATGATATATATCTTCTGTTGAATTAGTTGCTGCACCTGTTCCAAAAGTTTGTTGCATACCCCAGGCTGTTGGTGAGTGACAAATTCTTGCACAACAATCAATATTATTTGTTCCAATTGCTGCTCTAATCATTTTTTGAAAAACATAATTTTCTTCATTAGTGCATCTTGCTGAAGAAATACCTGCAACAGCATCAGGTCCATTTTCTTTTATAATTTTGTCTAATTTATCTTTTATATAATCATAAGCTTCATCCCATGATGCTTCTTGAAATTTTCCATTTCTTTTAATTAATGGAGATCTTAATCTATCTTTATGATCATAAAATCCAAATGCATATCTACCTTTTATACAAGTGTGCCCCGCATT